>USMO01000118.1 GCA_900555785.1 uncultured Eubacteriales bacterium
AGTCATCTATGCTTTACAAAAGTACCAGAAGTACAGCCCCCGCGACCTACACCGCCGCAGACGTTATCAAGGAGGGGCTTGCCTCCGATGGCGGGCTGTTCGTTCCGGAGAGCATTCCGGTTCTGACGCTGCCCGAGATTGAGGCGCTCTGCCGCAAAAGCTATCCGGAGCGCGCCGCCGACATCCTTTCGCGTTTTCTGACCGGCTACACCGAGGAGGAGCTGCTGGAGGACTGCCGCGCCGCCTACAGCCGGGAGAGCTTTGCCGGGGGTGCCGCGCCGCTGGTCGGTCTGCGCTCCACCTACCCGATGGAGATTCTGGAACTTTGGCACGGACCGACCGCTGCATGCAAGGATATGGCGCTCCAAATCATGCCGCGCCTGCTCTCCCGCGCGCTGACGAAGACCGGGGAGACACGGAACACCATGATTTTGGTTGCCACCTCGGGCGACACCGGAAAGGCGGCGCTGGAGGGCTACCGCGACATGGGGCGCATGCGCATTCTGGTCTTCTACCCGTCCGAGGGTGTCAGCATCGTCCAAAAGCTCCAAATGGCGACCCAGCAAGGCTCCAACGTTCAGGTCTGCGCCATTCGCGGCAACTTCGACGACACGCAGAACGGTGTCAAGGAGATTCTCAACAGCCCCGAAATGATCACCCGCGCGAAGGTTCGCGGAACGGTCCTCACCAGCGCAAACTCGATCAACTGGGGGCGTCTGGTGCCGCAGACCGTGTACTACATTTCGGCGTATTGCGACCTGATCAACGCCGGGCGCATCAAGCCCGGTGCGCGCTTCAACGTCTGCGTTCCGGCAGGAAATTTCGGCAACATTTTTGCGGCTTACATCACCAAAAGCATGGGTCTGCCGATTGAGCGGCTGGTCTGCGCTTCGAACAGCAACAACGCGCTGACGGAGTTCCTGAACACCGGCGTTTATGACCGGAACCGGGCTCTCCGCATGACGATGTCCCCCTCGATGGATGTTCTGATTTCCGGCAATTTGGAGCGGCTGCTCTTCTTCATTGCGGGCAGCGAAAAAACGGCGGGCTGGATGCAGGAGCTGAAGGAGACCGGAAAATACACGGTCGATTCGCAGACGCTTCGGGAAATTCGCCGGCATTTCGTCGGCTACTGCGCAAGCGAGGAGGAGACCTCGATTACCATCCGGCAGACCTGGCGCGATGGGGACTACCTCGCCGATCCGCACACGGCGGTTGCCATTCACGCTGCCGAGGAGTACCTGCACGACACCGGCGACACCACCCCGATGATGGTCCTCTCCACCGCCAGCCCCTTCAAGTTTGCCGGAAGCGTTTACAAAGCCCTGACCGGAGAACCTGCAGCCCCCGACCTGGAGGCGCTGGACCAGCTGGCAAAGCTGACCGGCGCGCGGATTCCCTATCCCCTTGCGGGCCTCGGAAAACGCCCTGTCCGCTTCTCGGACGTCTGCGATGTCAGCGAGATGCGGCAGGTCGTGATGGAGTTTATCAAGCGGAAGTAGAAGACCTTGGGGCTCTGCCCCACCCCCCGCTTAGGACCCTCTTTCGAAGGGGGTCCTAAGAACCCCCAGAACTTGGCTGAGAAGGGCATTCCAACAAAAACACGTTTAGGAAGGGGTATGTCATGAACGCAGAGCAGGCACGAAAAGCTGAGCGAATGGCAGAATACGGCAAGCTGACCCGAGGGTTCAAGCGCGGCGCACTGGTTGTTCTTCTGGTGCCGGTCAGCCTGATCCTGCTTCTTCTGCTGGCATTGGTCATCTGGCGTGGCTATGTAACAAGCGGAAAAACGGAACTCTGCACCTATGAGACCGCAGCCGGGCGCACCGTCACGGTCACGCAACTGGGGCACCGGGATGCTCTGGTGGATTTTGACACCCTTCTAATCTCGGTGGACGGCGAACCGTATCTGAAGGTTACCGTTAAGACCTCCAGCAAGACCTCAATCTATCCGTCCGAGCGCATCACCGTCACCGATTCCGGCGATGCGGTCACGCTGAAAATAGACGACCTTGGAACCGAGGTCCGCTTTGCGCCGGACTTTTCGGGCATCCAATTTATCCGTAGCGTCTCCTATACCCCCGTCAAAAAAGACCTCCCGGTTGTAGCCCACCAACCAATCGATCTCCATTAGCGCTCCCCTTAGCCAAGTTCTGGGGGTTCTTAGGACCCTCTCCGAAAGAGGGTCCTAAGCGGGGCTTGGGTCAGAGCCCCAAGGTCTCCTTAGTTTTCCTTCGGCTTGAAGGTCACGCAAAGGGTCTCGCCGGAGCAGCCTGCGCAGTTGGGACCGACCGCAATCTGCTCAGCGGTGCAGTAGGTGTCGGCATCGTGATAGTAGCAGTTCTGCACGTCGCAATGGATTCCCTTGATGTGCTTGCAGCCGCAATTCTGTTTCCGTTCTTCCATGATTTCAACCTCTTTCAAAAAACAATTCCGGTCAGCGGACCGGTACCGATAGCGTAACCCAAAACCCCGCCGCCTATACCCAAGAAAGGAGCTTTTTCGATGCCCCTGTATGTCATGGCTGATCTGCACCTCTCCTCCGACCGCTCCAAATCCATGGAAGTGTTTGGCGCCAGGTGGGCAGGATATATGGAGAAGATTCGCAAAAACTGGTCTGCGGTTGTAAAAGAGACCGACACCGTAATCGTCCCGGGCGACATTTCCTGGGGGCTGCGGCTGGAGGACACCGCCGACGACTTCCGCTTTCTCGATGCGCTGCCCGGCGAAAAGCTCATCGGCAAGGGCAACCACGATTTTTGGTGGTCAACGCAAAAAAAGATCGAGCAGTTCTGGGCGCAGCTGGGCGCTTCCTCCCTGCGGCTGCTCTCCAACAACGCCTTTCTGCGTGAAGGCGTGCTGATTGCCGGCACGCGCGGCTGGTTTCTGGACGAGGAGCAGCAGCGCACCGTTGGCGAGGTCGACTACAAAAAAATCGTAAACCGCGAGGTCATCCGCCTGCGTATGAGCCTGGATGCAGCGGTGAAACTGCGCGAGAGCGAAGCACCCGGCGCGCCGATTTGCGCCTTTCTGCACTTCCCGCCGGTCTGGGGCGACTTCGTTTGCCGCGAGATTCTGGACGTTCTGCACGAATACGGCGTACGCGACTGCTATTTCGGGCACATCCACGGTGCATATTCTGCCCCACCGGCGCGCATTTATGAGGACATCACCTTCCGGAACTGCGCCGCCGACTATCTGAATTTCACACCGGCGCCGCTCCGACTGCAGACTTTTTAGTCAAAAAGCCGAAAGTTCAAAAACCTATTGACAAAACGCACAAAAAAATATATAATATAATCTGTATGTAAAAAAACGAACTCATTACATGTTTGGAGGATACAAAAATGAATCTCATCAAATCCGAAAAGACCGATAAGGGTGTATGGACTCTGCAGTTTTCGGTTGATAAGGACACCTTCGCAAAGGCGGTCAGCGATTCCTTCCGCAAAAATTCCGGAAAGATCACCGTCCCCGGTTTCCGCAAGGGAAAGGCACCGCGCGCTGTGGTGGAAAAGATGTACGGCAAGGGATATTTCTACGAGGATGCGTTCAACGCAGTCCTGCCGGCAGCATTTGACGAAGCACTGAAGGAAAGCAAGCTCGACATGGTCGGTCAGCCTGATTTCGACGTTGTATCGGTCAGCGACGAGGACGGCGTGGTCTTCTCCGCAAAGGTTTCGGTCAGACCCGACGTGAAGATTGAGAACTACTTCGGCATCGAAGCGGAAAAGACGGTTGCTCCGGTCACCGATGAGGAAGTCGACCAGGAGATTAAGACCCTGCAGGAGCGCAATTCCCGCGAGACCGACCTCGACGAGGGTGGCAAGGCTGAGATGGGCGACATCTGCACCATCGATTTCGACGGCTCCATCGACGGCGTTCCCTTCGACGGCGGCAAGGGCAGCGACTACCCGCTCAAACTCGGTTCGGGCAACTTCATCCCGGGCTACGAAGAGCAGGTTGCCGGTCACACGCTGAACGAGACCTTTGATGTCAAGGTCTCCTTCCCGGAAGACTACCATGTCAAAGAACTGGCAGGCAAGCCGGCGGTCTTCAAGACCACCATCCACAAGATTCAGCACATCGAGCTTCCGGCGCTGGACGATGATTTTGCAAAAGATTTCACCGAATTTGATACCTTTGATGAATACAAGAAGGATGTCAAGGCAAAAATCGCTAAGAGACACGAGGACGAGGCAGATTCCGCATTTGAGAGCGCCGTTCTGGACGCGCTGATTGAAAAGGTGGACGCGGAAATTCCGGAGGCAATGTTCGTTGCCGAAACCGAGAACTTCGTCCGCGACTACGACAACCGGCTGCGGATGCAGGGGCTGGATCTCAAGACCTACTTCCAGTACACCGGTCTGGACCTCGACAAGCTGCGCGCGCAGCTCCGTCCGCAGGCAGAAAAGCAAGTGCGCCTGCGCTTGGCGCTGGAGAAGATTGCCGACCTGGAAAAGCTGGAGGCAACCGAGGAAGACATCAACGGCGAAATCAAGAGAATTGCTGACGCTTACCAGATGAAGGAAGAGGACGTGCGCAAGGCTGTCCCGCTGGATTCCGTTGCCGAGGACATGAAGGTCAAAAAGGCAATGGACCTGGTCAAGGAAAAAGCCGTCATTAAGAAGTAAGGAAGACCCCTGGCACCCACCGAAATTTCAAAAACTCTGTTTGAAGTTCTTGAAGATTCTTAAGAAACTGAATTGCTCGCAATTCAGTTTTCACTTCATTTCAAGAAGTTTCTTAAGTGGGTTTGGGCAAAGCCCAAGGTCTTACTGTTTAACCTTGTACAAGGTACAACGAACCGGAAATCGGACATCCGTTTCCGGTTCGATCTATCATAAGAAAGAGAGGTACTATTATGCTTGACGCAAGAGATTTTACCCGCGCAGCGCTTGTGCCGATGGTGGTGGAACAGACCAGCCGCGGCGAGCGTTCCTACGACATTTTCTCCCGCCTGCTCAACGACCGCATTGTCTTTCTTGCCGATGAAGTAAACGACACCACGGCGTCGCTGGTCGTGGCGCAGATGCTGTTTCTGGAAGCGCAGGATCCCGATAAGGAGATCTCCTTCTATATCAACTCCCCCGGCGGATCGGTCAGCGCCGGAATGGCGATCTATGACACCATGCAGTTTATCAAATGCGATGTTTCCACCATCTGCATTGGTATGGCGGCTTCCATGGGCGCGTTCTTGCTGTGCGCAGGCGCCCCCGGCAAGCGCCTGGCGCTGCCCAATAGCGAGATCATGATCCACCAGCCGCTGCTGGGCGG
>USMO01000119.1 GCA_900555785.1 uncultured Eubacteriales bacterium
GCGGCGCCCCGAGGTCTTTACCCCTTCCTCTCCTCCTGCAGATAAAGCCGAACGCGAACGGCGCGCCAGGAAAGAATGCCGAAGAGAATCGCCAAAGCGAGCGGGAGAAGCGTTGCCGCAAGCGGCGTGTTGGCGGGGTTGCGGAGAAAGACCGACTGCCCATCCACAACCGCCGTAATTTCGGGCACCCCCTCCGCAGCACGCGAAGAGGTGGTGGAAAGCAGCAGATCGTAATCGGCACGCGGCGGGAGCGTGAACGCTTCGGTCACCTCCAACACCACATCCGGGCTGCCCTTCACCGTCACCGTAATCCGCTCAACCGTAATGGCGTGATCGGCAGTATTGCGTAGCCTGCCACGCGCCTCCACCTGCCAGGCGGCACCCTCTTCCATGCTCACTCGTGCAGCGGAAGCCGTGACTTCCTCACGAACCGATAACCCCGCCCGCGCGGGAATCAGCGACAGGACCGTCAGAAGCGCGGAAAACAACGCCGCTGCAAGAAACAGAACCAACAGCACGTCCTGCAGAATAATCCGTTTTTTCAGTTCCATCGGCTGCTTCATTGCGCCCTCCCCACATTCTTCCCCGGAGCGCCCGCCGCAAATACCTCCTGGATTTCCAGCGCGTCATCCACCAGCAGCAAATCGGCGCGCTTGCCTGCCGCCAGACTGCCGACCCGCCCCGAAACGCCGGTCGCGGCAGCGGGATTTGCCGTTGCACAGCGGACCGCATCCTCCAGCGGCGCACCGGTCATGCGCATCAGGTTCTTCACCCCCTGCCAGAGATTCAGCGTGCTGCCCGCCAGCGCGCCCGAAAGCGTTTCCGCCCTGCCGTTCCGGACCACAACCTTTTCGCCCGCAATCGCGTATTCGCCGTCCGGGCAGCCCGTTGCTTCCATCGAGTCGGTGATGAGAATCAACCGCTCCGGGCCCTTGATCTGGTAGGTCAACCGCACCATATCGGGGCAGATGTGCAGCCCGTCCACAATCAGCTCGGTCCACAGCTCGCCGGACGTCAGCGCCACACTGACCGGTCCGCCTTCGCGGTGGTGCAGGGGCGGCATCGCGTTGTAAAGGTGCGTGAAGCAGTCGACCCCGTGCGAAACGGCAACGCGGGTCTCCTCGGCGGTTGCGTTGGTATGCCCGATGCCAAGCGTTGCGCCGAACGCTTTCGCGCAGGCGGCAAACCCGCCGTCCGCGTCCAGTTCAAACGCGGCGGTGATGTGACACGGAACATGAACGGCGTTCAGGCAATCCTCCAGATCGCGCGGGTCCAGCGAAACGAGCAGCGCCGGGTTGTGCGCGCCGCGCTTGACGGGATTGAGGTATCTGCCCTCCAGGTGAATGCCGTCGTAGCCGCAGGATTCGATGTCACGGATGGCGCGCAGCCAGTCCTCTTTGGTGGCAGAGGCAAGCGTGGCGAACACGGTGGTCACGCCGTGCTCGGCGTAGGACCGTTTCATCAGCGCCATCTGCTCTGCGGTTGCGGTTGTAAAGTCGTAGCCTGCGCGGCCGTGGGTGTGCATATCGACCAGCCCCGGCAGGACAGTCAGTCCTTGGGCGCTCATGCGGGCGGTCTCTGCCGGCACCTCGCCGATTTCCGCGCCAACGGCAAGAATGGTATCGTCCTCCAGCAGGATCGGGCAATCGGGCACAAAATGTGTGCCATGCAGGACCCTGCCGTGTTCAATCAGAAGTTTCATTGCAATCCCTCACTTTCTACCTTCATTATATCGGATTTCCGCAAAAAGTCAAGGGGTTTGTCAAAAAAAGCGTTGACAATCGGTACTGGATATGGTATAATATGGTATATCACCCAAGAAAACAGGAGGTCCGGCTATGCTGGTTGGAAAGAAAAACCGCGCGGCGGAGGAAATGGACGCCGCACTTGTCGATTACCCTGTTCTGAATCTGAAGAAAAAGAAGAAGCCGCTCCGCTATCGATCCACCGGGTGCGGCATTGTGGCGCACGGCTACCTGCGGCAGATTTTCAGCGGCGGGCAGTACCTGGCTGACATTCCGCTGGAGGTGCGCTGGGAGCCGAACCGCGTGACGGTGGTTCTGGATCTTTGCCCCCGCGATTTCATCCGCTCGATGAGTCTGCCCCGCTCGGTACTCTCGATGAGCGCCCGGCTTGCCTACAATGTCAAGTCCAACCGCACGCAGCTGATGGAGGGCACGCGGGAAAACGGGTATCTCTCGCGTGGCTATGTGCTGGAGGGCATTCTGCGCGCAGAAGCCCCGCAGGCTGGGCAGGCGCTTGGGGAACTCCTTGACGAAATCACCGTTCGCCGCCGCGCAGAACTCGACGACTTTTGCGTTCTGACGCGGGGGTGAGGGGGAGGAAGACCTCGGGGCTCTGCCCCGAACCCCGCTTAGAACCTTCTTTCGGAGAAGCCCCGAAGCAGGCTTTGCTGCGCCGCCCCAGGGCCTTCACCTTTCCTGCAAAGTGAGCAGGTTTTACATGAACCTTTTTCGATTTTTACGTAAACTTTACATGAGATATTGACAATCAAATGAGAGTGTGATATACTATTGGTATCCTTTTGTAAGGGGGAACTCCATATTATGCTCTCCGGACTCCACAAAATATTACAGGAAGCATCGCCTGTGGCAACAATCATCATCTCGGTTGCTTTCATGCTCCTGTTTGGCTTTGCCGTGACGCGACTGACCAAGCTGCTCCGACTCCCGAATGTGACCGCCTACATTCTGACCGGGATCCTGCTCGGACCGTACTGTCTGAACATCGTTCCGCAGACCGTGATTGACGGAATGGATTTCCTTTCCGACATCTCGCTGGCGCTGGTTGCATTCGGAACGGGGCAGTTTTTCCATTTCTCGGTCCTGCGGCGCAACGGTGTCAAATCGGTTGTCATCACGCTGTTTGAGGCGCTGTTTGCATCGATTGCCGTCTTTTCGGTCAGCTTTTTCCTGCTGCGGCTCCAGCTGCCGTTTGCAATTGTTCTGGCAGCACTGGCGGCAGCGACCGCGCCGACCTCGACCATGATGACCATCCGGCAGACCGGCTCGAAGGGCGATTTTGTCGATACCTTGCTGCAGGTGGTGGCGCTGGATAACATTCTGAGCCTGATTGCCTACAGCGTGGCGCTTTCAATTGCGGCATCGGTCCTGTCCGGCGGCAGCGCCTTCAACAGCGGCGACATTCTGCGCCCGATTCTGACCAATCTCGGCGCGCTGGTACTGGGCGGCGTCTTCGGGTTGTTCATGAAGCTGCTGATGCCGAAAAAGCGGTCGACCGACAACCGTCTGATCATCTCCATTGCCCTGCTGTTCGGATTCTGCGGCATTTGCGCGCTGCTCGATATCTCTCCCCTGCTCGGCTGCATGTCGATGGGGACCGTCTACTTCAACGTTGCCGGCGACGATAAGCTCTTCAAGCAGCTGAACTACTTCAGCCCACCGATCCTGCTGCTGTTCTTCGTGCGTTCCGGGCTGAACTTCCAGCTGGGCGCATTGGGCGGGACGGTCGGCTCCATCGGCTCCACTTCCCTGCTGGTCATCGGGATCCTCTATTTCGTAGTCCGGATGGCGGCGAAATACGGCGGCGGTATATTCCTGCTTATTTATATTGTACTGGCTCTGACATTCGGCTACACAATGATCACCGCCGAAACAGCCATCGGACGCATGACCCAGAAAAGCCCGGTCGGCGCCTATAAAAAATTCGGGAAATCAAAGTGGCTGTCGTTTGGAGGCTGGATAAACGCCGTCATACCTATTCTCATTGTGCCGTATTATTCTGTTATCGGAGGCTGGGTAATAAAGTATCTGGCTGAATACATCATGGGAAATGGAAAACAACTAGCGGCAGACGGATACTTTGGAGGATTCATATCCAACGGAGGCTCTGCTGAACTCTGCTTCCTTGCCTTCACAGCGCTGACGGTCGCTATCATTTTCGGCGGAGTAAGGCACGGCGTAGAGCGCGTTTCAAAATTTATGATGCCTGTTCTGGTGGTGCTGTCAGTCATTATAACGATTTTTTCGGTCACAAGACCCGGTGCGCTTGAGGGCGTCAAGTATTTCCTGATACCAAACTTTTCGAATTTTTCATGGATGACGGTCGTTTCAGCAATGGGACAGATGTTTTATTCTTTGTCTATCGCAATGGGAATTCTGATAACCTTCGGCTCATATATGAAAAAGAACGTATCAATTGAGAAATCCACTGAAAACGTTGAAATTTTCGACACTGGAATCGCGATAATGGCGGGTCTGATGATTATTCCTGCGGTATTCGCCTTCTCTGGCGGCAGCACGGAAAATCTCAAAGCCGGTCCGTCGCTGATGTTCATTACTATCCCTAAGGTATTCGCCGACATGAGCATGGGCGGTTTCGTTGGAATACTATTCTTCCTGCTTGTGCTGTGTGCCGCGCTGACAAGCTCCATAGCCCTGACAGAAAGCGCCGTATCCACATTCCAGGACGAGCTCGGCTGGGGAAGAAAAAAATCGACATTGATCATTACTGGTATCATGGTATTGCTTGGTACACTGTCCTCCCTGGGATACGGTCCGCTCGGCAGCGTCCAGATACTCGGAATGCAGTTCCTGGATTTCTTCGACTTCCTCACAAACTCCGTGATGATGCCAGTAGCCGCCATTGCAACCTGCCTGCTGGTGTCCCGTGTGATGGGCGTCAGAAAGATTGAAGAAGAAATGACCCAGGAAAATGGCACTTTCAAACGAAAGAAGATCTTCAACTTTATGATCAAGTATCTGTGTCCGATTTTCGCTGCGGTTATTCTGATAAGCTCGGTCGCAAATGCGTTCGGTATTATCTCAATGTGACATACGATGTTTAACGGAAGCCCTCTCAGTGATGCTTGTAACATCACTGAGAGGGCTTTTAAGTTCGTTATTTTCATGTTCTGCATTGATTATCGTAACAAGTCCGTTTATGATTTTATGTCTTTATTATATGGGAAACGGAGGAAAAACTGAACAACACGGGTAGACTTTTGTGTTGGTAAAAAAAACGATCCGTATACGTCTCAGCACCTGATATCGTCAATATAACTTTGTATAGATGGAGCGACTGCTATTTTACTGTGTTTAACCCTTATCAAACCGCTTTCTGAGCTTCTCTAAAGCCTTTTTCTCTATCCGCGAAATGTAGCTGCGCGAGATTTTGAGCTGCTTCGCTATCTCCCGCTGGGTCATCGCTTCGCAGACGAATCCCCTGCCGTCCCGTATCCCATACCGTT
>USMO01000120.1 GCA_900555785.1 uncultured Eubacteriales bacterium
GGTTCGTATCCCGCACCCTTCCCGAAGCCCGTGCGCTCACCGTCAATGACATTCCCTCCTTTGAGGCTGTCTGCCGCGAGCTGACGGAATAAACCGCGCAGGACATGGCGCGGTATTGCCTGAAATTGAATACAGAACAAGCTTTCCCGGGGAATGCCGGTCTCTCCGGCGTTCCCCGGGAAGCTACCCGTAACACACCACCAAAGGAGGATCGCTCATGAACGTTGCCGAAAAGCCACCCGTGGCGAATGCGGAGATCCGGATTCCGACCCGCACCTGCCCCGGTTGCGGCGAAGCCGTTCCGGATGCGGAGGTGCGCGCCAATGCCTGCGTCTGCCCCCGCTGCAAGCATTATTTCCCGATGCCGGTCCGCGCACGTATTGCGCACCTGACCGACCCGGACAGCTTCCGCGAGCTGTTTGACAAGGAGATATTCACCGACCCGCTGAACTTCCCGGATTACAGGGAAAAATTCGATGCGGCAAAGGGAAAGAGCCGCGAAAACGAGGGCGTTCTGTGCGGCACCGCCACCATCGGCGGACACAGGACAGCCCTGTTCGTCATGGATCCCGCCTTCATGATGGGTTCCATGGGCACCGTGGTGGGCGACCGCATCACGGCGCTGTTTGAGTACGCGATTGCCAACCGCCTGCCTGTCATCGGCTACACGGTGTCGGGCGGGGCACGGATGCAGGAGGGAATGCTGTCCCTGATGCAGATGGCAAAAACCTCCGCCGCCGTCAAGCGGCACAGCGATGCGGGGCTTCCGTACATCGTCGGGCTGACCGACCCCACCATGGGCGGCGTAACCGCCAGCTTTGCCATGCTGGGCGACATCATCTTCGCCGAGCCGGGCGCACGCATCGGCTTTGCCGGGCGGCGCGTGGTGGAGCAGGTGACGGGCGAGACACTGCCCGACAGCTTCCAGACTGCCGAATTCCAGCTGGAAAACGGATTCATTGACGAGATCGTGCCGCGGGACAAACAGCCGGAGCATCTGGCTCTCCTGCTGTCCCTGCACGGGTACTGATAAGGAGGAGCCGATGGATATGCAAAACACCGGCGCTGCGGCGCTGACAGTCTATGACCGCATCTGCCTGACCCGCAAAAACGGACGGGCTACGGCGATTGATTACATAGAATCCGGCGATATTTTCACGGACTTCTGCGAGCTGCACGGCGACCGCACTTTCGGGGACGACCACGCTGTCATCGGCGGCATCGCCCGGCTGGGCGATATGCCGGTCACAGTGATCGGCATCGACAAGGGGCGCGACCTGAAGGAGCGGCTGGACAGGCACTTCGGATGTGTCCTGCCGGAAGGCTACCGCAAGGCGCTGCGGCTGATCAAGCAGGCGGAGAAGTTCAACCGCCCGGTCATCTGCTTTGTGGATACGCAGGGCGCAAACTGCGGCAAAGGCGCGGAGGAACGCGGCGCCGGTGAGGCGATTGCCAAGAACCTATACGAGCTGTCCACCGTCAAGACCCCGGTCATCTCGCTGATGATCGGCGAGGGCGGCAGCGGCGGCGCGCTGGCGCTGGCGGTTGCGGACCGCGTTTGGATGCTGGAAAACGCCTACTATTCGGTCATCTCGCCCGAATCCTGCGCAAGCATCCTGTTCAAGGACCCCGCCCGTGCGCCCGAGGCTGCCGAGCATCTGCGCCTGACGGCAGACGATCTGCTCTCGATGGGCATCATTGAGGAAAAGATTGCCGAGCCGGATGATTTTTCGGATGACGCACAGCGTGCGCGCTTCATGTCCTCTCTTGGCGACAGCCTCTCCGAGGAGTTCCGGCGCCTGTCGCGGATGAGCACCGACCGGCTGGTTGCCGAACGCATTGAGAAATACCGCAAAATCGGACGCTACGATGCCTATTCTCCGGCACACTCCTTCCTGCAGAAATTCCATCTGCTGCTGAACTTCTGATATGCGGAAGATTCTGGTTCTCAACGGCAGCCCGCACAAGGCAAACAGCACCACGATGGTCGCGACGAATGCGTTCGTGCGCGGCATGCTGAGCAGCGGGAAATACGAAGCGGAGACGGTTCACATCACCGGGCTGAACATCCGCCCCTGCATGGGGTGCCTCTCCTGCTGGGGGCGCACCGAGGGCGAATGCGTCATCAAAAACGACGACATTCCGGCGCTGAAAGAAAAGATTCTGGCGTCCGACATCCTCATCGCATCCTTCCCGCTCTACTATTTCGGCATTCCCGGGCAGTTCAAGGTCATGATGGACCGACTGCTCTCAATGGTCATGGCGTATCACGGGCAGAACACCCCGAAGGACGGCGAGCCGGCGCACACCTTCCGCTATCCGAAGGAAGATCAGAAGTACATTCTGATTTCCGGCTGCGCCTACAACGAAACAAACGAGGTCTACGACCCGATTCTGCGGGAGTTTGATCTGATTCTCGGCAAGGGTAACTTCCTGCCGATTCTCTGCCCGCAGTACAAGACCATGATCGACAACGGCGGTGCGCGTGTCGACCGCTCGGTTGCAAAATTCACCGCTGCCGGGGCAGAGTATGCGAAAGCCGAAACGCTTTCTCCCGAAACGGTTGCGGACATCACCCGTCCCCCCTTCTCCCCTGCCGTTTATCGGACGATTCTCGAAAACGTCTGGCGGCGGGAGCGGGAAAGCGGCGACGGAATCAAGGAGACAAGCCGATGATTTCCCTCTCTGTCGATCTGCTCGGTGCCGACACCGACGAGCGCGAGCTCTGCCGGGGCGCCATCGAGGCAATGAAAAAGGACCCCGACCTGTTCCTCTATCTCTGCGGGCATGCGGACGCGCTGGCGCCGCTGCTGGCTGAACACCCGGAACTGGCGGGGCATTATGCGTTGGTCGACTCCCCTGCGGCGCTGACCAACTACGACAACCCCATGGAGGGCTACAAGAACGCCGATGCGTCGATGGTCAAAGCCATGACGCTGGTGCGGGACGGCTCTGCTTCCGGCGTTGTCACCTGCGGCGCAACCGGCGAGGTGTTGGTTTCATCGATTATGCTGCTGGGAAAGCTGAAAGGGTTGCGTCCGATTCTGGCGGTGGAACTGAAGAATGCGCACGGCGACCCGCTCCTGCTTCTGGACTGCGGCGCGAACATTGACAGCCGCCCGGAGCTGTACGTCTCCTTTGCGCACCTGGGTGACGCCTACATGAAAAGCATTGGCTACCCGTCTCCCCGAATCTCTCTGCTTTCCAACGGTGCCGAGGACACCAAGGGGTGCGAGGCGGTCAAGGAGGCAAACAAACTGCTTCACGCTCTGCCCATCTGCTTTGAGGGCAACATTGAACCGACGGCTGCGCTCTCCGGTAAGACCGATGTCATTGTCTGCGACGGATTTCACGGAAACATTCTGCTCAAGTCGATTGAAGGCGTTGCCAAAGCTGTAATTGCCGAGATCGGCGAAAAGCTCCCGGACGCGTCGCCTGAGGTGCGCGCGGCCCTGGCAGAGGTTCGGCAAAAATACGACTACAACACGCAGGGCGGCGCGATTCTGCTCGGTGTCAAAGCCCCCGTCATGAAAGGGCACGGCTCCGCAACCGGTGACGCCGTAACCGCGATGCTCGCCCGCATGGCAGCCCTCTGTCAAGGCGGCTTCATCGAACGGGTGCAGAGTGCTTGCTGCGGGGGGTAAGACCTCGGGACTCTGTCCCGAACCCTGCTTAGACCCTTCTTAGGGAAGAAGGGTCTAAGGACCCCAAGAACCTTAGCTGAGAAGGGCATACACCCAATTTACGGACCGAAAAAATTCTTTCGGCGTGTGAATTGGGGGTATGCCCTTCTCAGCTAAGGTCTTTGGATTCCTAAACCTTTCTCCTTAAGAAAGGTTTAGGCGGGGCTTGGGGCAGAGCCCCAAGGTCTTCACCCCCGTAACAACCACCCTCCCCCCGTCCACGCGGAACAGGATGTTAAAGCCGGCGAAGGAGACGCCGTATTCGCGGGAGGGGTCGTCCTGGTAGGAGGGGCGGGGGTCGTTTTCGAGGAGGAGAAGCACGGAGGAACGCTTGGCGGCAGGAATCTGTTCCAGAAGTTCCGGGGGAAAGTCAACCTCCAGCCGGTGTCCCATCACGGGATCAGCAAACCCGCCCACCGCGTCGGGGTGGCTGTCGGTATAGGGCAGATAGGGCTTGATGTCGAGAATCGGTGTGCCGTCCATCAGGTCAGCGCCAGCCACAACCGGCACGGTCCCCTGCCCTTCCTGCTCCTCCAGCCGCAGCAGCCGGACCGAGGAAAGCCCGATGGGATTGGGGCGAAATGGCGAACGCGTAGCAAACACACCGACCGGCGTATTCCCGCCCAGGCGGGGCGGACGAACCATCGGCTGAAAGCGCCCGCCGTGCGGAACCGCAGAAAAATCCCAAAGGAGCCAGAGATGGGAGAATCCGGTGATGCCGCGAAGGGCGTCCGGATTGCGGAACTCCGGCAGAAACACAATCCGCGATTCCAGCTCCGGCAGCAGACCGCTCTGGCGCGGGATTCCGAATTTTTCGGGGAAATCGGTCCGAATATGCGCAATGGGACGGCAGAGAAAACCGCCGTCGGAAACATGATTCTTCATCTGAAAGCCTCCTCTGGGTGACCAACTCCCCTATATTGTAGCGCCCGGCAGCGAAAAAGTCAAGAGACCGGATGTAAAAGAATGCGAAAAACAAAAAAAATTGCGTTTGGGAGAGACTTTTTTCAAAAAAAGTATTGACAAGTGGGAGAAGGTGTGATATAATAATAAATGCGAACCGAGAAGGAAAGCAAGATCCAAAGGGTGTGTGACGCCGGTGTGGCGGAACTGGCAGACGCCCGGGACTTAAAATCCCGTGATGCGAAAGCATCGTACCGGTTCGATCCCGGTCACCGGCACCACCGGACGGACCGAAAAATTCCATATCGCGGGGTAGAGCAGTTGGTAGCTCGTCGGGCTCATAACCCGGAGGTCGTGAGGTTCAAGTCCCACCCCCGCAACCATATCGTGAAGCCAAAAAAGATATCATGGCTTCGAACCCCCGAAATCTCACGATTTCGGGGGTTTTTCTCGCGTTTCCTCGCTTTTTCGCAATCATGAGGTTTGCGGATACAGAGTGCAGAAAAAAAGATATCATTTCAAAAAAACGGCTCCCTGTAGTCCCCAATTTTAAGGGCAGAAGGTGCGATGATTTTGCGCACCTTCTGCCCTTTTTTCGTATTTTTATTTGTTAAATATTTGTGTCTGCCTG
>USMO01000121.1 GCA_900555785.1 uncultured Eubacteriales bacterium
GAATAGTCCCCCAGCGCGGTCCCGTTCAGCGTCACTTCCGACACCGCATAGGTCCCCGGCACGAACCGTTCCGCATCCGCGCTGAAAAAGACGGTCGATCCGGCAGGCGGCAGCAGCGCGGTAAAGGCTTCCACCGCAGCCAGCACGCTTTCATGCGACAGCCCCGCCAGCACCACTTTTTTGCCGCGCAGACCGATGCTGTAGTCGCGGTCCCGGTGCAGCGCCGCGCATGCAGCCCGGCTTTCCTCGCGGTTGGTCTCGCCGACCAGAATCTCATACTCCCCAACCGCATACGCCGTGTCCCCTGCACGGACAAAATCGTTCCGCACGGTCAGTGATACGCCAAACCGCTCCTGCAGGGTCCCGCGCAGCGTCTGCAAAGCGTGGTACAGCGCCTCGTCCAGCCCCGATTCGGCATAAACAATCGAATAGGACGCCAGCGACGAGACCGGCAGCGCGTGCCCGGTCTCAGGTTCCGTTTCATCGGTATCCCCTGCCGTCCCCCCGCTGCCGCAACCGGCAAGCAGGACCGCGCCCAGCAGCAACAGGGAAATCCATTTCCATTTTCTCTTCATAATTGCCTCTTGTTGTGTTTTGATTGTCCGGCAGCCCGCCGCCCGGCATGCAAAGAACCGCCGTGTCCGCGTTTCCGTGGACACGGCGGTTCCTGTTGCCGGAATCAGCTTCTCCGGCTCTTCTTCATCGGCACCGCGACCACGGCTGCGGTCAGCAGAATTGCCAGAATCGCCCAATATCCGTTCGCACTCGACTGGCAGCCGCGTTTGCTGTCATCGGTTGCGCCGGCGGTCGGTTCTTCCGACTTTGCGCCGGTAGAAGGCTCACCGGTCGGCTTGGTCGGGGTCTCGCCGGTCGGCTTTTCTTCGGTCGGCTTCTCGTCGGTCGGAAGTTCCGAGCTGGAATCTTCACCCGTCGCAACGGCATCTGCGGAAACATTCTGCACCAATGCGTTCGCATCTCCCGGCCAGATCAGACCGTTCTCGGCGTAATCGTCCGGCGTCTGCGCGATAACCGCAACCGAGGAGATTGCCAGGTTGGTCCCTCTGCCCACCATGAAACCGAAGAAGGAATCGCTGGTGGAAATGGTATTGCTGCCCTTGAGCCAGGTCACGGTCTGACCGTCGCAGGTTGCGAGGATGCGGTAGGTCTCGCGCTCCATTGCGGAGTAGGTGAATACAACCTCTTTCCCGGCTTTGACAGCAGTCCAGAAGGCTGCCTGCGTTGCCTGGTCCGTGGTGCTCGTGCAGTTGTCCAGCTCACCATTGTAACGGAAACAGGTGTTCTTTTCTCCACTGGTTTTTCCGTCCTCACCGATGGTGTTGGACTGGATGAAGACAAAGTAGCTGGAGGAAGGCTCCACAAAGCGGAACCGAATCTGCACGGTGAAATTCTGAATGTTCTTCGGAATGCCGTTGCCGGTCAGCATAACCTTCACGCCGTCGCTGGAGTTGGTCTTGACGCGCAGCTCGCCGTCCTTAATCATAAAGGCATCCGGCTCGGCATCGTTGGTCACGAAATAGCCGGTCTTCGAGAAGTCGGTCACCTTGGAGAAATCCATGTAGTGCAGGACGTAACCTGCCTTGAACTTGGTGTCGGCAGCATCGGTGTAAGCCAGTTCCGGCTCGGCGGGCTGCTTGCGGTTCGGGGTCAGGATGTTTTCCAGGGTCTCTCCCGGCTGCGGCGGATCGACCTCACCGCGGACGCCGGAGATACGCATGGACCGCAGGACCGCCGCGCTGGAGCTGCCGCCGTCACAGCGGAAGGACAGCGTCATGCTCTTCGGATCCACCGTCAGTCCCTTTGCCGCATTCGTGTAGGTAACGGTTTTGTCGCCAAAGGTGACGCTGAAGGTGTTCATCTTCCCGTTTTTGACGTAGAACCGATAGGTCAGAAATTCGCCGTCCGCGATGGCGGCATTCAGCGCCTTGGCGTTCGTCTTGTTCGCATCGTCATCGGTTGCGGCAAAATCCGCCCAGGAATACAGGTCATCCGATTTGAAAACCAGCACGCTGTAGTTTTCTCCCTCCACCCGTTTGGTAAAGCACCATTGATCTGTGTGTGCATCGGGGTCAAAGCCAAAACCGTAAACCAGATAGTTCTTCGTCTTATCCCCCTGCGCAATCGCCATGGTGTACTCATAAACATACTCGCTGTAACCGGTCATATCGTTCAGGGCAACATACGCGCTGACATGGTCGCTATAGGAGCCGACCGCCAATCCCTTATCGGTCAGTGTCTGATAGTTTTTACCGCGATAGGTGTCCTGCAGGCGTTCGATAACCTCGATTCCAAGCGCCTCTGCCAGGTCAGCTGCCGGCGTTTCGGCGGTCAGCTGCTTTTCCGTCCAAATCGACTTGTAATCCTTTTCGACCAGTGCCGCAGTCGCATCCTTTTCGGTCACGGTCAGCTTTTCCAGCGTCACCGCCAGCACCTGATCGCTGTCGGCACGGCAGGCAAGCGTAAACTTTCCCTTTTCGGCGCTGATCTGCGATGCCGGATCGGTGTTTGCGTAGGTCACGGTAACATCTCCGCAGGAGACGATCACCTTTGCCAGCTTACCGCCCTCAACGACAAAGCGGTAGGATGCAACCTTCTTTTCATCGCGGATTGCGGTTTTCAGCGCCTTCGCGTTGTCGGCATTGTCGAATGCGTAGCCGGCATTGAAAAGCATCTGCTGATCGCCGCCGAAACGGAAGTTGGTACCGCCATTGACAATATCCCACGCTCCGCTTCCGTTTTTGTCATTCGCAAAACCGAAGAAGAGATAGCAGTTGTCTCCGGATGCATCGAACTTCATGGTTGTCTCTACGGTGTAATCGGTCTTGCCCACCAGAGATGTACTCAGGCTCACGGCGTGGGCGCGGAAATTGACCGAGGAGAAGGTCAGTCCGGCTGCAGTCAAAACGGCTTTTGCCTTCTGATACTTCAACGAGGTCTTGTCAGCAATGCCGATGCCGAGATTCTCCAGCCCATTCGCGTCGGTCGGCTGTGTCAGATTCAAATCCTGATACTTTTTTGCAAAATCAATGTTTGCAATCTCAACCGTTTCGCCGTCCGTTCCTGCGCCGTCCGCAAAAACCGGCACGGACAGGAGGCAGGATACCAGCAGCAGGGTTGCAACAAGGATAGATACAATGCGTTTCATGTGTGTGTTTCCTTTCTGTATGGAATCAGATTTTTTCGGACGCGGGGTGCGATGCTTCACTCTGGTTTCCGCTCACCTCCTCAGGAAAAGCTGCGCGCATATTCCGGCGCGGAGCCAACCTTGTGCGGCAGAGGCAGAATCATGACCGATTCGTCCTCCATCAGCAGGTTTTCGCGGACACTCTTCACGTCAAAGTGGTTCCGGGGGCTGTTCCATAGCCCCTCTTTCATCACGGTCGCATACGGATTGGTCCACAGCGCCGTATCCGCCGCAATTTTCAGGTACATCTGGGTATTGCCTCCGTTGTAGCCATGGTGTGCCACCTGCACGATGTCGCTTTTCAGCGTGTTTCCGTACATCCGGTACACAATGGTCGAGGCATCGTCGTGCGCGTCGTTGAGGAACACGATCCGCTGCCCGCCCAGCGTCACGGTATAAATCAGGGACGAGGAGTTGGTCACCGTCATCACCGCCGGAGCCAGGTCCTCATGCGTGTAGAGCATATCCACCATGGCATCGCCGAACCACATCAGCTGCCCGGCATGCGGAATGATCAGCGCCGCGTCGCTGTAGGTAACCGAAATCGCCTGCTTGGCGCGCGTAATCATCTCGGTCATATCCGGCGTCACGTTCGCCGCCTCAACGTTTTTGCTGTAGGTCTCGTAGGACGGAATGTTCAGCACAACCGCCTCGACCGTCACCTTCGTGCCGTAGTGTTCGGCAAAGCCGATGAAACCGCCGTAGTGATCGACATGCGCATGCGAAAGGATCCAGGCGGCAATCACCGGTTTCCCCTCGCGCACGTTCTGTGCCGTCAGCTGCTCATAAATCGACTTCCAGTTCTTCTCGTAGTTCAGTCCCCCGTCAATGACCAGGAAACGCCCGTCCGACAGCCGGAGGATGAACGCGCAGGCACCGTTGATTTGGGTCAGCTGCGGCGTTGTAACGGTTCCGGCAGAGTCGGATTCCTGCTTGGCAAGCGTCACGTTTGCCGTGGTCTCTGCCGCGATGCGGGTAATCTGATAGAACTTGAGGTAGTTGACGTCCAGCACGTTGTAGCCGTCGGTATAGGTGGCAAACAGGTTGCCGTTCACCTCGCGCTCCGCGTAGCAGGTAAATCCAAGCGTTTTCAGCTTCTCCAGATACGTGCGGTATTCCTCTGCCGTTGTATTGTGGTACTGGACGTAGTAGGAATTGAGGTCCGACCGATTCATCAGGTCATATCCAGCCTCGCGGTATTGCGGAATTGAGCCGTAGCCCTCTGCCGCCCGCGTTCCGGTCAGCGCCGGGAAGATCGAAAAGGTCTTGCCGTCCGAGCTTGAAATCATATTGCACAACTCCTTTGCAGCATCCGGCAGATAGCCGGTCAGTGCAACCGTTCCGGACGCCGCATCCACCTGCAGGGTCCGGTCCATAAACCAGGAGCGGTTCGCCTTGGAGAAGGACCGGTTGGTGTCCCCCACCAGAATCTCCCGCCCGCTTCGCGTCTCAAGGTCGGTCACCGTCCCGGGCGTAAAGCCGAAACGCTCGTTGATTGCGTTCCGGATGTCCTCTGCGGCGCTCTTCGCCTCGGCGCTGTCGGCGTCATAAACGATTTGGAAACTCCGGTTTTCGGAGGAGAAAATCTCCACCGCCGGGTAGCTTTCGCTGGTATAGGAATAGCTTTGCGGCAGCGTCAGGGTGCCGTCCCCCGTCTCGCAGACAGACAGCAGATGCTCCACGGCAAGCGTGTAAAGCGCGTCATCCGTGGCAACAATCACCGCCTGTCCCTCCGCTATCCGCACCGAAAAGCTGTGCTCCGGCAGGTCCTGCCTGGCAGCCGCAGACGCAGCAAGCGAGGTATCGCCCAAGAGAATCATCGGGCTGCCGTCCGCTTTGACCAGCGTATCGGCGCTTGCCTTCAGGGTCACGCCGCAGCGGGCGCGAAGCCGGGTCTGCAGCGCGGTTACCGCAC
>USMO01000122.1 GCA_900555785.1 uncultured Eubacteriales bacterium
GTTGTGGACTTCCTCCGAAAGGGGTCTCCTTCTCCCTCCAAGGTCTTCCCCCCTCCTCACCCCGGCATAACCATTGCGCACAGGGTCGGCTGGCGGCAAAGATGCACATCGCGGAAATAGGGCGTACCACCCCGCAGGAGATGAAGCCGGGCGTTCACATTTCCAAGCCTCCCGGTCTGAACAGAGATAATCAGACAGAGCGTGGCAGGAAATCCGCTCCCTGCCCAATACCGCCGAACGCATTCCGCCAGCAGCAACACCGCTTGCGCGTACCTGCCCTGCAGTTCCTCCCTGCCAAAATACAGCTCAAATGCGTCCCACTCGTAGGCGATCAGATCGGAATCGCACGCCGAAACGGAAGGTCCCGGCTCGCTGGCGTCCTGCGGGGCAATCCAGGTCCGGTTTTGGTCGGTGTGCAGAACAATCGATGACAAAAACGAGCCAGCCCGCGCCTCAACCATGCTTCTGAGCCCAGGCGGTATCGCCGACTTGGACGCCCTCGACAGCAGTTTTTGCATCGGTTCATTTGTCAAAAGCTCAACAGATGCCATCCATTCCTCCACGGGGTCTCCCCCATCAGTCGTAATATTTGTCACCCAAAACCTCCGGCATATCCTGCACATCAATCCAATCGGAAAGCGCCCCGACCTCCAAGGTCTCGCATTGCTCCGCAAATTCGGCTTCGGTGTCAAACGGTCCATACAAACAGTCGTTTGTACTGTCCACCAGCACATATTTTGCAGTGCTGAAGTCGTACTCCGCAATCCGGTCAAAATCGATTTCGTCCGGGTCCGTCCATCGGACCGCAATGTAACGGTCATTGTTGCAAACAGCGGATATGTAGGTTTTCACACGGATATTGGTCCACACGTCTTCCTGCATCGAATCCTGTATATAATTCTGCCCGCGCAGGACAACGCTCACGTTGTTCGTGCCAAGCAGACAATACCCGTTTGGTAAGTCCTCGTACACCCAATCGCCAAACGGATTCCACCGTATCGTGTGGCGGCAGCCATACAAAATCAAGCGGCAGCCGGACAGCGCCAGCACCAAAAGGACGCAAAGAAGCACCCCCGCCGCAAGCCGAGTTCGGAAATGGTGCGGGCGTGCCCGCAGCAATGAAAGCCCTGTTTTCTTCATAAAAGTCCTCTTTTCGATATGTCCTGTTTGCACCCGGACGCGGATTTTTGGGCTACCAGGGAGAAAAGCCGTCTGCCCAACCAACGCAATCCAATCTGAACTCTGCGATAGAAAAGCCATCGGCATGCCGGGAAAACCGCTTTTTGCGGGTCAGGGTTGCCTGTCGGTCAGCCGCCTCGCTGCGGGACGCATAAACACCGAACAGAATAAAACTGTCGGTGCCATCTGCGTTGCTTGTCTCAAAAGACAGTTCGTAAAGCACGGGATTGCAGTCTGCCGCGCCTTTGTGAAAGCTGACCCGTTCCTTCCGAATCCGAAACCCGTTCGGTGCTTGGATGAATCCCGGTTTTCCCTTCAGGCTTTCAATGGCATCCAGCGCCTTTTGCTTCTCCGAAAAGTAACCGATCTGAAAAGTGTGTCTCCCCGAAGTGTCCCGATACCGGTAATACAATTCAAAAATTGTTTTTCTCATAGTTTCTCCAGCAAATAGCCGCTCCCCCGCCGCAGAGACAAAAAGCGCACAAGCAAAGGACCCTTGCTTATGCGCATTTCATGCCTGCCGATCTTCCGCGGACGCTCTTCGTTTTCTGCTGCTTGCAAGCTATGCTATGGGCATACGGTGGTCGCGATCGTTTCTTACGGCTATTGATTCTCTTTTCGTCCGTCTTGGATAGTGGTTGACTGGCTTGTCTCTATCGTCCGCAGGGGCGCCAGCAGGCGGGATCTCCAAGGGGTAGAGGCAAGTCGGCACTCACTAAAATCCAAGCGATAAAATCCCGCTTAGTTAAAGTTCTTGAGATTCTTAGAGGTGACTGGTTGCGCAGCGTTGCTTCTTACCGAAAGAAGCCCCCTAAGTGGGTTTTGGAAAAGCCCAAGGTCTTGTGCCCTGCCCGTCCTGCCTTCCCCTCTCAGTTTTCGTGCTTTTCCGGTTTCCAGACGCCTCTGGCTTTGAGCATTTCGCTCTTGATGTTCCAGAGTTTTTGGGAGAGGTCAACGTAGTAGTTGTGGGGGTTGCTGAAGCGGCGAACCTCGTCCCACATGCCGGCAATTTCGGCGGCGCAGTGGTCGCGAATCTCCTCCAGAGTGGGCAGCCGGTAGACCAGTTCGCCGTGCCGGAAGACCGGGACCAGCAGCTCGGTGGCGGTAAAGTTCGTCAACGTCTTGCGCTTCCAGGTGTACTCCGGGTCAAAAATTTCCAGCGGCTGCGTGTCGTCCACAACCTCGTCGTGAACGCAGATCAGGTCCGCTTCTGCCTTTCCGGTGTCGCGCCCGCGCAGGCGGTAAACCTTCTTGAAGTGCGGCGTGGTGATCTTGCCGACATTCTCGCTGATTTTGATCTTCGGGATAATCGTGCCGTCCGCATCCTCGACCGCGCACAGCTTGTACACGCCGCCGAACACCGGGTCGCTCTTGGAGGTGATCAGCCGCTCGCCAACGCCGAACGCATCAATCTCCGCGCCCTGCCGGATCAGCTCGCGAATCAGGTACTCATCCATCGAGTTGGAGACTACAATCTTGCATTCGGTCCAGCCCGCTTCGTCCAGCATTTTGCGCACCCGCTTGGTCAGGTAGGTGATGTCGCCCGAGTCAATCCGAATGCCGCACTTCGTGATGCCGCGCGGCTTCAGCACGTCGTTGAACGCGCGGATGGCGTTCGGGATGCCGGATTCCAGCACGTTGTAGGTGTCCACCAGCAGCGTCGCGTTGGTCGGGTAGACCTCGCAGTACGCCTTGAAGGCTTCGTATTCGCTGTCAAACATCTGCACCCAGGAATGCGCCATCGTGCCGGTTGCGGGCACGCCGTATGCCTGATCGGTCACCGTGCAGGCGGTCGCGTTGCAGCCGCCGATATACGCCGCACGCGCGCCCAGAATCGCCGCATCCGCGCCCTGTGCCCGGCGGGAGCCGAACTCGCTGATGGCTCTGCCCTTCGCCGCGCGGGTCAGGCGCGCCGCCTTGGTTGCAATCAGCGACTGGTGGTTGAGCATCATCAGGATATACGTCTCGACAAACTGCGCCTCGACCGCGCGCCCCCGGACCGTCAGCAGCGGCTCGCCCGGGAAGACAACCGTCCCCTCCGGAATTGCCCAAATGTCGCCCTGGAACCGGAACCCGCGCAGGAAGGAAAGAAACCCTTCGTCAAAGCAATGCTTGCTGCGCAGATAGTCGATATCCTCGTCGGTAAAGTGCAGGTTCTTGATATACTCCACGACCTGCTCCAGCCCCGCAACCACGGCAAACCCGCCGCCGTCCGGATTGTTGCGGTAGAAGACGTCGAAATAGACAATCCTGTCCTGCATTCCTTTCACAAAGTAACCGTTGCCCATCGTCAACTCGTAAAAGTCGCAGAGCATGGTCAGATTTCTTGATAAATCTTTCATCCTTTTGAAGCCTCTTTTCTGTTTGTTAAACGTCTGATCGCAACTGGGGTATTCCGTAACGCAGGCACTTGCACGGGGGTGGCGCGGGGGCTGGTCTGGACGTAGAGAATGCTCTTTTTGTCCGTCTTGGATAGTGATGGACGACCCAAAAAGCAAGCGATAAAATCCCCTTAATAAAAGTTCTTGAAGGTTCTTAGGGATGACTGGTTGCGAAGCAACCAGTCAGTAGCGCAGCGTTACTTCTCTCCAAGAAGTTCCCTAAGCAGGGCTCGGGGCAGCGCCCCGAGGTCTTAACCTCACTCCACCAAATATTTCTCTGCCCATTCGGCGCTGACCTGACCGGTTTGCGGGTCGGGGCGGCAGCCTTCGTAGAGATCGTCGGCGATTTCGGCGATGATGTCCAGCATCTCCAGGGGGCGCAGAAACTTGGTGGGAATCTTCCGGACACCGAGAAACGCGCCGAGGATGTTGCCGGTCACCGACGCAACCGAATCGCTGTCGCCGCTGTGGTTCACCGCCGCAATCATCGCGCGCTCAAAGTCGTTTTCGTACTTCAACGCGCAATAAATTGCAATTGCAAGCGTCTCCTCGGCGGCAAACCCCTCGCCCAACTCGCGAATTGCGTCCAAATCGTCCATCTCCTCATCTGCCAGCTCCATCGCGCGGTCCACCAGGTCCTGCAACTCCTTCCAGTGAATCGCATCGGGAAACAGATCGCCGACCGTCTCCATCGCATCCTCAATCGCTTCGTCCAGTTCCATTTCGCAGTACGCGCCGCGATGCACAATGTGCGCCAGCACCGCAGCCGGGAGGTAACCAAGCTCGTGCCCGTGCGTAATCGCCGCCGCTTCTGCCGCCAGCAGGTCAATCTTCGGCATCTGCCCTTCGCCGCTCCCAAAGAACAGACCGATCGGCGCCACGCGCACCAGCCCGCCGCAGCCCTTGCGGTCGTTCAGCGGCGCGCGCACGCTGCCAAACCGGTTGCCCGACAGCACTTCCAGACAGGTCGTTTCCGGCGCGCGGCTGTTGTTCAGTTCGGGAATGCTGCACAGCCACGCGCATTCCCCCGCGCCCGGCATACCGTCGTTCTTCTCCTGCGTGCGGTACCAGTCGCGGTAGCAGTCAATCAGATACTGCCGGTAGGGCTTTGTCTTCGCGCCCGTCACCTTGCGCACCGTTGATGCCGTCAGCAGCGCGTTTGCGGTGAACAGCGTCAGCTGCGTGTCGCCCGAGACCTCCGCAACGCCGTCCGCGTTCAGGGCGTATTCGGTGATTCCGCTCTCGCCGTAGCGCTGAAAAATGCTGCTGTCCTCCAGAAATTCAACCGGATAGCCCAGCGCATCCCCCACGGCGCCGCCGCACAGGCACCCCCGAAAACGGTCCTTGCTTCGCATGTTTTTCCTCCTTCCGGGGTCAGAACAGCCCCGTAATCCTGCCGCTCACGTCCACGTCGATGCGCTCCGCTGCCGGAGATTTCGGCAGCCCCGGCATGGTCATGATATCGCCGGTCAGCACAACCGCAAACCCGGCGCCCGCGCTGATTTTGACGTTCTTTACCGTCACCGTGAAGCCCTCGGGCGCG
>USMO01000123.1 GCA_900555785.1 uncultured Eubacteriales bacterium
GCCGCCGCAAGGCTGCCGTACCCGCGCACATACCGGCGCTCCGTCTCCGGAACCGCGCGGAATGCGGTCAGCGCAGCCTGAAGGGACGCCTTGTAACCGGCAGAGCCGGGCGCCGCGACCGCCGCAATGGCAGCCTCGGCTGCGGAAACAGCGGCTGCGGTCTCTTCGTCCGCTTCCGCACGCATGTCGTAGAGCGCACGCATGCCGTTCTCAAACCGCCAGTAGGACACCAGCGCGTAGGTTGCCTGGTCGTTTGCCATCGAGTTCCATCCGGCGTTCAGCACGTGACCGAACCCGCCCGAGGGCGTCAGGAACCGCATCAGCCCGTCCAGGAGCGTCTTGCTGCTGCCGGTCCGGAACCGCGCATCGGTTGCAGGGTCGATTCCGACCGAGCAGAGCGCCACCAGGACCTGCGCAACGCTTTCCGCGTTGTCGGTGCCCCAGGAGCTGAAGCCGCCGTTTTCGTTCTGCATCACGCCCAGAACCTCCAGCGCTTCGTCCACGCAGGTCCGGACGGTCTTCGAGACCTCTTCCCCGCTGTTTTCATTGACATACGTATACACGGTATCATCATTATAATACGGTGCCAGCGCCTGAATCGCCATTGCGGTCATATCGACGTCGGAGGTGCTGCCAAAGCCACCCAGCACCCAGCCGCCGTAGCGGTTGCCCATTGTGCCGTCGGTCAGCTGCAGCTTCAGAATCTCGCGGATAAAGGTCTCTCTCGGATACTTTGCATCCGCAGGAACTTCATAGTTTCCGGCGTCCAGCGCCAGCAGACCCCAAATCCAGCCGTTCAGCCCCTGCGTGCCGGGTCCTTCCTGCAGCGCGTTCTGATAGCAGCCGTCCGCAACCAGGTTAATCGGCTTCCCGTTGTAGGTGCCGAAAGCAGTCGGGTCGCCGCCGAGCGCCGCAATTGCCAGAATTGCCCGGTGCCACTCGGTTGCCTTGGTCTGGTGCAGCAGCCCGCCGTTCTCCGCGTAGGTCTTCTCAATGTATGCCCGAAGCGAGGCAAGATAGTCCCCGTATCCGGTTCCGTCCTGCACCATGGGGACATACTCCCCGAAGCTCAGGTACCCGAACCGCCCCATCGCAATCGCCATCCAGTCGGTTGCCGTTGAGCTTGCACCGGCAAGGTATGCCGCATTGCCCAGCAGGCTGCCCTCGATGCCTCCGTTGGTCTTGACGCTGTTCACCGCCGCACGGATGAGCGCTGCCAGCTCGGCAGAAAGCGCCGTCCGCTCGGAGAATGCCGGATACACCGGCGCATCGGTCGAAAGCCCGGCTTCCCATTTGAGCGCCGGGGCGGTCTCGCCGTCCGTGTAAGCGTCGCCCATCATCGCGGCGGTGATTGCCGTTACCCCGTCCGCTTTGGAGTCGGTCGCCACGCCTTCGGCCGTTGTCAGGTAGTAGCAACCGGTTACCGCGCCCTTGGTGATCCCCGCCACAGCGCCGATGTTGTTCTCGTAGCCTGCCGAATCCAGCACGGTCCCGGCATTGTAGCAGGCGGTAAACACGGTGTTTGCCCGCTTGAAACCGCCGCCGACACCGCCAACCGTCGCGGGGCCTTTGACCGTTCCGAGATTGTAACAGTTTTCCACCGTTCCGTTTCCGTAGGTCTGCCCGACGATGCCGCCGACATACCCGGTCGTGCCGGTAATCGCGCCGGTGTTAAAGCAGCCGCTGACGGTGCAGGCACCGTTTGCATAGCCGACCACACCGCCGACGCCGCTGCCGCCCGTAATTACCGCGCGGTTGCCGCACTGCAGTACCTTGCCGCCCGACAGCAGGTAGTTAACCACGCCGCCAACCGTGCTGATGCTGTTGGTGCAGGTCACCTCGCCGTCCACAACCAGTCCCTGCACCGTCCCGCCGACATAGCCGAAGAATCCGGCTGCCACGCCCGATGCGGAAGCGGAGATGTACAGCCCGCTGACGGTATGGTAGCCGCCGTCAAACGTGCCCTTAAAAGCAGTTGTTTTGGTCTTGCCGATCGGGGTCCAGGGATTGCTCTCCCCGCCCAGATAGATGTTGACCGTCAGGCGAACGGTCTTGCCTTCAAACGAATCGCCGCCGTTGACCGCATCCGCAAACGCCATCAGCGCCTCGTAGCTGTCAATCACCGTCACGTCCGGCTCCGCGCTCTCCTCAGCCGCTGCGCCGAACGGAATCACCGTCAGGAGCAGGACCAACGCCAGAAGCCCGCAGAGCACTCTGTTGTGCTTGGTTCTCATAAACGCATCCTCCAAAAGATAACTTGATCTGCGGCAACTGACCGGCTGTGCCGCGCACGGGTTCTGCCTCTGACGCAAGAGCATTTCCGCCCCAATCCGCTTCCATCAGCCGGCATCCGTTTTCCCTCCCTTCAAAAAAGCGCCTCCACCCATTCGGGCAGAGACGCCAATGCGCCGACAGACACCAGCCCCGGCGGGCAGCGCGCCCCCGGGTCCCCATTGGACCGGTCGGTCGCACGCTTCTCACCCAAGACGTGTGGAACCAAAGACACAGCGGTTCCTGACTCATGACGCAGAGCACCCTCCAAAAGCACGCCGCCGGAGCCCCGGGGCGCGCACGTCAAATACAGGAATGGCGGTTGTTCCGGATTTGAACCGGATTCCTTTTCATCTACTCAGCTTACAACTTTTCAAACCGTATCTTTCTTCGCTTATTCAGTTGGCAACAGTATACCATATTTTTCTTTCCAATGCAAGAGAAAAACAAATTTTTGCAGAAAAAACAAGGTTATTCGGCAAGAATCAGCCGCTCCAGCTCCTTTGCCGCAATGCTGAGCGCCTGCTCGTGCCGCTTCACGATGCGGATCTCCCGCCCGGGAAGCGGCTTTTCGGTTTCGATCACCGAAAAGCCCTCTGCACCGGCAAGAAATTCCTCCGGGACAAATCCGACCCCAAGATCCATTTTCACCATCGGCAGAATCTGGTCTGCCGTTGCCGCCTCGATCTCCGGCTGATAGCACAGCCCCTCCCCCGCAAAGAACTGCGAGTACAGCTCAAACGATTTGGTCTGTGCGCCAAGCGAGATCATCGGATAGCGCAACAGCTCCGCAAATCCGACCCGCCTGCCGGTCAGCTCCGGGAAAGCGGTGCCGCAGACGGCGACCTCGTGAAATTTCCGCACCGTGATCTCCTGGGTCATGGCGGACGGCAACGTCGGCGTGGTCACAACCGCAAGGTCCGCAATCCCGTTTTTGATCGCATCAATCGCCTGCGGCGTGGAGTGGTTGCTGATCTTCATCCGGATGCCCGGATAAAGCGCCCGGTATTTTTTCAGCACCGGAAGCAGAACGCAGTGCAAGGCAACCTCGCTTGCCGCCACATAGACCGATCCGGTTCTGAGATTTCTGCTCTCAAGGATCTCCGCCTCCCCTGCCTCAATATTTTCAAATGCGATACGGACGTGCCGGAAAAGCCGTTCGCCCTCCGGCGTCAGCTTCATTCCACGGTTATTCCGGATAAACAGCGGGCATCCCAGCTCCCCCTCCAGCATTTTGACCGCCCTTGTCAGGTTGGGCTGGTTGTTCAGAAGCACCTTTGCCGCCTGTGTGACGTTCCCGTACTTGGCAACATAATAAAAGATCCGATAATAATCATAGCTGATATCCATTTTTACGCCTCCGTAGAAATATATTTTTGATATATCAATCATATAAAATTAAGATTTTACATATTCCTGCAATTGAATTATAATATAGACGTACAGAAAAGTCAAGCAAAATTCTGTAACTTTTTCAATTATCAGGGTGGTGCAAGCAAATGAAAAGTACGATCATCTGCATTGGCAGACAATACGGAAGCGGCGGACGGGAGGTCGGCGAAAAGCTGGCGGAGCGTCTGGGCGTTACCTGCTACGACAAACTACTGATCCAGCAAGCAGCACAGGATGCGGGACTTGCCGAGGAAGCCGTGGCGGAAAATGACGAAAGACCGATCGGGCTTTGCGCAATGGTATCCGGAAATCCTTTTGCCGACAGTGCGGCGCTCAGCAAAGCCTTTTATTCCGAGGAACAACGTGTTTTTGAAGCGGAACGGCAAGCCATTGTGGAAATTGCCGCAAAGGGTCCCTGCGTTATCATCGGTCGTTGCGCTTCTTCTGTCCTGCGCAGTCTTGATTACGATATTCTTTCGGTGTTCGTCTATGCGGACAGCGACGACCGTGCCAGACGGATTGCCAAACGCAACGGCATCTCCGAAAAGGCGGCGCTCCGGAAAGCCGAAAAGGTTGACCGGATGCGGAAACGGTATTTTGACTTTTATTCCGACACCCCATGGGGCGAGATGGCAAGCTACGATCTGATGATCTCCTCCAGCCGCTACGGCATAGACGGCACGGTGGACGTGATCGCAAAGGCAGTTTCGGACGAAAAACCGGAGGAGAAAGAGAAATGAACAAGGATCTGACCGTCGGAAAGCCGGCAAGCGTTCTTTGCCGCTTCTGCCTCCCGCTTTTCGGCAGTATTATCTTTCAGCAGCTCTACAATATCGCCGACAGCTTCGTTGCCGGAAAATTCATCGGTGACAACGCCCTTGCCGCCGTCGGGAACAGCTATGAGATCACGCTGATCTTCATCGCTTTCGCTTTCGGCTGCAACATCGGCTGTTCGGTCGTTGCGGCACAGCTGTTCGGCGCCAGACGCTACAAGGATCTCAAAAGCGCCGTTTATACCGCTCTGATCTCCAGTGCGGTCATCTGTGCCGTTCTGATGGCGGTCGGCATGATTTTCTGCAACAGCCTGTTGCACCTGATCCGTACCCCGGAGGAAGTGTTTGCGGACTCCAGGCTGTACCTTGACATCTACATTCTCGGCTTGCCGTTCGTATTTCTATACAACGTGGCAACCGGAATTTTTTCGGCGCTCGGTGACTCGAAAACGCCGTTCATTTTCCTTGCCTGCTCCTCGCTCTCCAATATCGGCGTGGACATTCTCTTTGTCACAGCCTTCCGGATGGGAGTTGCCGGCGTGGCATGGGCAACCTTCCTCTGCCAGGGCGTCAGCTGTATTCTTGCGCTCGCCTTTGTGTTCCGCCGGTTCCGTAAGATCGAAACGGTCGGAAAAATCCGGATTTT
>USMO01000124.1 GCA_900555785.1 uncultured Eubacteriales bacterium
ACACCCCCGGCTGAGGAAAGTTTTTGGATGATTTGGACGGTTCGGTGTTTGGGACGGTTGCGAACCCGGCGGTCGAGAATCCGGGGTGGGGTGAAATTTATAAAAAGAGCGGCTATCGCACGCCATAGGTGGGCGGTAACCGCTCTTTTTGCCATCCGGGCAAAAAAATTACGCTGTCGGTTGGTTTGCAGAAAATGACTCATGTGTCGTTCCCTGCAACAATCTCCACGCCCAGCGCCAATACCCCGCTATCCACCGGTCTCAAAAACGCCCCCGCCGGGCAAAGGCGGGAGACCTTGGGGTTCTGCCTTCCTGCCAACAAAGTTTGCAAAGGGGGTTTACATTTGGGCAGGAATGTGGTATGATATAGGATGAGAAAGATAAAGATGCCGAAAGGCAGGAAAAGGAGCAGAGAAAATGTCACATTTACAGAAATTCCGTGCGGCAATGCTGGAGAAGGGCGCAGATGCTGCGATTATTGTTTGCAAGGCAAACCAGAAATATCTTTCCGGCTTTGATTTTGACGACGGCTACGTGCTGGTCACGAAGGGAAAGAGCTACCTCATCACCGATTTCCGCTACGTTGAGGCGGCAGTTGAACAGCGCGACCGCGACCTGGAGGTCCTGACGCCGAACATCGGGATGCTGAACTGCATGCGCGAACTGCTGGAGGAAAACGGCTGCACGTCGGTGCTGATTGAAGAAGACGCGGTATCGTTTGCGGACTACGGCAAGTACGGCGAAAAGCTGGGGAAGGTGGAGCTGGTGCCGGGCGCGTCTGCGCTCCTGTGGCAGCTGCGGCTCTACAAGGACGAGAAGGAACTGGAGACGATGGCGCGCGCGCAGGCGGTGACCGATGCGGCATTTGCGCACATCGTGAACTTTATCAAGCCGGAAATGACCGAGATTGAGGTCGCGCTGGAGTTGGAGTTCTTCATGCGGCAAAACGGCTCGGACGGTGTTGCGTTTGACACCATCGCGGTGTCGGGTACATCGTCGTCCCGCCCGCACGGCGTCCCCGGCAGACGGCAGCTGGAAAAGGGTTTCCTGACGATGGATTTCGGCGCGCGCGTGGACGGATACTGCTCCGACATGACGCGCACGGTCGTCATCGGCAAGGCAGACGCGGACATGAAGAAGCTGTATAACACCGTCCTGCGGGCGCAGACCGAATCGCTGGCGGCATACCGTGAGGGCGCCTCCTGCGCTGCACTGGACAAGATTGCGCGCGACATCATTGACGCCGTACCGGAGTACAAGGGCGCGTTCGGGCACTCGCTGGGGCACGGCGTGGGGCTGTTCATTCACGAGAACCCGCGGGTCTCTTCCCGCGCGGCAGGGGACGTGCTGGAGCGCGGCAACGTGGTGACCTGCGAGCCGGGCATTTATCTGGAGGGCAAGTACGGCTGCCGGATTGAGGACATGGTGGCGATCCGTCCGGACGGGTCGACATATGTCTTCACGCGCAGCCCGAAAGAGCTGATCGAAATCTGATGCGCGCGCCCGCTGCGGTCCTTCTGGAGGAAACATGTTAGAAAACGAAAGTATCAAATTGCTGTTCAATCTGGTGGACTGGCTGCGGATTCGGCTGGCACCGGAGAGCGGGTCGGTGCCGATGGCGCTGCTGTATGTGGGCGGCGTGCTGCTGTGCATTGCGGTGGGGTATCTGCTGGGGAGTCTGAATCCGGCGGTGCTGGTTGCGCGGTTCTGGTTTCACGAGGACATTAAGGCAACCGGGCATGGAGACGCGGACGCGCCGGAGATTTACCGGGCATACGGCAAGGGCGCTGCGGCGGCGGTGTCGGTCCTGCGCTTTCTGCAGGGCATTGCGGCGTGCGTTCTCGGCATGCTGATTTGGGAGATGGACGGTCTGGCGCTGAGCGGGATGTTTGCCATGCTGGGCGCGATGTTTCCCTGCTTCAACCGGTTTCGCGGCGGCAGGGGAGCAGAGATTATGGCGGGGACCATTCTGACGGTCAGCGTATTTTCAACGCGGGTGCCGATTGTGTTCCTGCTTCTGCTGCTGATTTTCCTGATTGTCATCATCGGGACGCGGTTCCTCTCCCTGGGGGTCATCATGACGGCGGTTTTCTATCCGCTGATTCTGCACGGCTTCTCCGGCGTGCGCGTCGGGCTTTGTCTTGCCTGCGCGGTTCTGACAACGCTTTTCGTCGTTGCGCGCCACTGGGACTGCATGCAGCGCATCTGGAACCGCCAGGAGCCGCAGCTGAAGTTTCCTTGGAATCGGTAGGGGACCGGAAGACCTTGGGGCGCTGCCCCAAACCCGGCTTAGGGGGCTTCTTGAGGAGAAGCAACGCTGCGCTACTGACTGGTTGCTTCGCAACCAGTCACCCCTAAGAACCCCAAGAACTTTACATAAAGGGGATTTTAGTGCTGGAATTTGGGTGGGTGCGGAGTTGGTGTAGCCGGTTTGGTAGGGGGAACAACCGTGTGGTTACGTTGTGCGAACATAGTGCCTCTGTCGTTCGGAGATCCCGCCTGCTGGCGCCCCTCCGGGGTTCGACTGCGCGGCGGGTTTTACTTTGTTACGCTCGCCCCTTCGCCCGTCTGCGCCGCTCCGCTCAGGATGACACGGAAGGTTGGTTTTTGCGGGGTTCATGCTTCTTTTATCCGTCTTAGATAGTGGTTGACTGGCTTATCTCCAACCAATAGAGACATACCTGTTATTCACTATCTAAGACGGACGAAAATTGTATCACTCACGCCCCGAATAGCCCACCGTGTCATCCTGAGCGGAGCGGCGCGGACGGGCGAAGGGGCGAGCGTAACAGCCCAAATCGCCGCGTAGTCGAACCCCGGAGGGGCGCCAGCAGGCGGGATCTCCGAAGGGTAGAGGCAGTGCATTCCATCACTATCTAAGACGGACGAAAGCGGTATGAATCACGCAACAATCAGCTAACCATGCCCCTCAGCGGCAACATAAAAAAGACACGACACAAAAAACGCGAATGTGGAGGAACAGATGGAGGACGAGAGACGCTGTTTTGCGGAACTGATCGTTTTAGCGGCGAGGAAAGGGCAGCTGAAGAAGGCGGTCCTATCCAAGCCGGGGGACGCGGGGGACGTGCGCGCCGTTCTGACCCTGCGGCACATCGGCGGGCGCGACTGCCTGCAGGCAGAATGTTTCCGCACGGACAACAAGGCGATGCACGAAAATCTGCCGCCCGAGGTGTCCGGGGAGCTGCTGGGGCTGCTGGCGCGGTTCGGGCAGGTCAACCTGCTGACGGCGGCGGGGGAGAGCGAGCTTCGCTGCGGCAAGCGGGGAACGCTGACGGTCCTGGGCGGCGAGAAGCTGCGGAAGAAGCTGGAGGCAATGTCGGACAGCACAGCGGAGGTCCCCGAAAACGACCGAAAAAAGCAGTACATCCTGCAGGGAGACGAGCCGTTCCTGCGCCTGCTGGACGTCAGTGACGCAAACGGGCGGGTAAAGGACAAGCGGCAGGCGAAATTCCGGCAGATCAACCGGTTTCTGGAGCTGGTGTGCGACTGTCAGCAGCACCTGCCGAAAGAGGGCGTGCTGCGCATCTGCGACCTGTGCTGCGGCAAAAGCTACCTGTCCTTTGCGGCGTACCATTATTTTGCCAACATTCTGGGGCGGGAGGTCCGGATGACCGGCATCGACCTCAAGCCGGATGTCATCGCGTATTGCGGGGACGTGGCGCGGCAGCTGGGCTGGGACGGGCTGGAGTTCGTCTGCGGAGACGTCAGCCGGTACAGCGCGGGCGGCGATGTGGATTTGGTTATTTCGCTGCACGCCTGCGATGTTGCAACCGATTTCGTGCTGGAGCGGGCGGTCCGCTGGCGGGCAAAGGTCATCCTTTCCACGCCCTGCTGCCATCACGAACTGAACCATCGGATTGACTGCGCGGCGCTGTCCTTCATCACGGAGCACTCCATGCTCCGGCAGAAACTCTGCGACGCGGCAACCGACGCGCTGCGGCTGAAGTATCTGGAGGGGCACGGCTATGCGGTGTCGGCGCTGGAGCTGATTGATCCGGAGGAAACGCCGAAGAACATCATGCTCCGGGGCATCCTGCGTGAACACCCGGACCGGGCGGCGATGGAGGCTGCGCGGATGGAATATCTGGACGCGCGGAATTTTCTGACGGGAGGACGAGGCGATGTGCAAACAATTCTTTGCCCGAATGTTTGGGGGTAAAAAGAACCCGGACAGCCTGAAATACCGGCGGCAGATGGCGCAGTCGATTGCGGGGCATTCGATTCGGTATGTCACGGAGAAGCGCGACGGCGTGGACGAGGTGATCGGGCGCGGCGGCAGTGTGGACATCCGGAATGGGGAGTTTATCGTGTTCGCGTCCGGCGAGGTCATCTTCCGCTGCCAGGTGGACGAGCTGCACGCCTGGGAGCTGCTGTCGCGCGACGGGGTGGTGCTCACTGCGCCCGATGCAACAACCGGCGGCAAGGAGCGAACCATCATTGTTTACTATGTCTATTACCGCTGAGCCCGCGCGGCGCCCGGCGGGAGAGGAGGGTCTGCGGTGATTCTTCCGGATATGCTGGACCTTCCGGCAAAGCAGGCGCGGTTTGTGCGGATTTACCGGGGCGCGATGCAGGAGAACCGGGCGGACCTGCGTGACGGCATCGGGCTTTTGGGGGAGAAATGGCAGCATCAGATCATCAAGCGCTATCTGACCGAGGACCCGGCAGAGCATGAATGCCGGCTGTCCGGTACGCGCTTTGTGTCGGACGTGCGCGTCGGAAACGATATTTACGAGGTGCAGACCGGCTCGTTTGCGCCGATGGTGCGGAAACTGGAGCGCTATTTTTCCGATCCCGCGCTGACCGTTTCGGTCGTGCATCCGCTGCCCGCCGTGCGCTATCTTTCCTGGATGGATCCTGCAACCGGCGAGATCGGCAAAGCGCGGCGCGTGGCTGGCAAGCGGGATCCGCTGCTGCTTCTGCCGGCACTCTATCCGCTGATTCCGTTTTTGCCGCAGCTGTCTGCGGGGCGGCTCTCCTTCCGGCTGCTGCTCCTGGAAGTGCAGGACTTCAAGCTGTTGGACGGCAGAACGCGGGACCGCAAGG
>USMO01000125.1 GCA_900555785.1 uncultured Eubacteriales bacterium
AAGGTCTGTTGCCGGCTGGTTGACCCCGCGATGCCCGTATTTCAGCTTTTCGGTCCTGCCGCCGAGCGCCAGCGCCAGAAGCTGATGCCCCAGGCAAATGCCGAACACCGGCACCTTGCCGGCAAGCGCTGCCAGCGTTGCAATCTCCGCTTGGTTGTCGGCGGGGTCGCCGGGACCGTTGGAGAGCATCACGCCGTCCGGCGCAAGGGCAAGAATCTCTTTCGCCGTGGCGGTGTGGGGGAGGACCTGCACGGCGCAGCCGCGCTTCACCAGTTCCCGGATGATATTCTGTTTGGTGCCGCAGTCCAGCAGCACCACGCGGTGCGAAGGCGTCTCGGGGGAGACGGTGTAGGCTTCCTTGCAGGAGACCGCAGCCACGGCGTTGCGCACGCGGTACGCCGCAATTTCGGCAAGGTCCACGTCTGTTGTGTCGGAAATCATCGCGTTCATCACGCCCTCTTCCCGAATCTTTTTGGTAATCGCCCGCGTGTCCACTCCGCAAATGCCGGGGATGCCTGCCTGCTTCAGGTAAGCATCCAGCGTCATTTCACAGCGGAAGTTGGAGGGATGCTCGCACCATTCCCGCACCACATATCCGCATGCGGCGCTTTTGCCCTCAAAATCTTCGGGGATGACTCCGTAATTGCCGATCATCGGGAAGGTTTGCAGAATGATCTGCCCTGCGTAGCTGGGGTCGGTCAGGGTCTCGATATAGCCGCCCATGCCGGTGGTGAACACCAACTCGCCCACAGCGGCGTGCGCGGCGCCGAAGGCTACTCCTTCCATCACCTCGCCGTCGGCAAAGACAAGGTAGCGCTTCATGCCCCGGCGCCCCCGATCATGGCAGCAAGCACGGCTTTGATGGTGTGCATCCGGTTCTCCGCTTCTTCAAATACGACCGACTGCGGACCCTCAAACACCCCGTTGCTTACTTCCATGGCGTCTCTGCCGAACGTTTCGCATTTCTCCTTGCCGATTGTCGTGTTCTTGTCATGGTAAGCGGGCAGGCAATGCATGAAAATGGCGTCCGGCGCGGCGTTTTGCATCAGCGCCTCGTTCACCTGATACGGGGAAAGTGCTGCGATGCGCTCTTTCCAAACCGCATCCGGTTCGCCCATGGAGACCCATACATCGGTGTAAATCACCTGTGCGTCGCGCGCGGCTTCGGCAGGATCTTCACAGAAGCGCAGGGTGGCACCGGTCTCCTCGGCAATTGCTTCGCATTCGGTAATCAGCGCGGGATCCGGGAAGTACCCTTTCGGCGCGCCAGCCGTAAAGTGCAGCCCCATCTTGGCGCAGCCGACCATCAGGGAGTTGCCCATGTTGAAGCGGGCATCGCCCATGTAGGTAAAGCGGATGTCCTTCAGCTTGCCGAAATGCTCGCGGACGGTGAGAAAATCCGCCAGAATCTGCGTGGGGTGAAATTCATCGGTCAGCCCGTTGAAGACCGGCACGGAGGCATACTTTGCAAGCTCTTCCACAATGTTCTGTCCAAAGCCGCGGTACTCGATGCCGTCAAACATTCCGGACAGCACGCGGGCGGTGTCGGCAATGCTTTCCTTTTTGCCGATCCGGGAGCCGGTCGGATCGAGATAGGTAACGCCCATGCCGAGATCCCTTGCAGCAACCTCAAAGGCGCAGCGCGTGCGGGTGCTGGTCTTCTCAAAAATCAGGGCAAGGTTCTTTCCCTCGCACAGGCGGTGCGCCACGCCGGCTTTCTTTTGCGCTTTCAGCTCTGCCGAAAGATCCAGTAATGCCCCGATTTCCTCGGGGGTAAAGTCCAGCAGCTTCAGAAAATCTTTGCCTTTGAATGTGTTCATACGCCCTCCTGTCCGCCAGCGCAGACTTCTTTCAGAATTTGTACCGCCCGTTCCAGCAGCGGCATCGGAATGTTCAGCGCGGGCAGCAGCCGCACCTTTTCTTTGGCGCTGATGACCAGCACGCCTCTCTCCCGGCATTCCCGAATGACATCTGCCACCGGGCGTTCGGTCTCCACACCGAGCATCAGTCCAAGCCCGGTTACCGAGCGCACGCCGGGGGCACCGGTCAATTCGTTTACGATGTAAGCGGAACGCTCCCGTACCCCCGCAAGGATCTCTTCGTTCAGGCGGGAGAGGATGGAAATGGCACCGGCACAGCACACCGGATTCCCCCCGAAGGTGGAGCCGTGCGTGCCCGGCGTCAGCACGTCCCTGACCTGCTCGCCCAGTACGGTAGCCCCGATCGGCAGCCCGCCGCCCAGTCCTTTTGCGGTGGTGAAAATATCCGGCTGAATGCCGTAGTTCATGTAGCCGTAAAGCATGCCGCTTCTGCCGTTCCCGATCTGCACCTCATCGCAGATCAGCAGCACGTCGCGCGCGCGGAGGAGGGTAGCAAGGTCCTGCACAAATGTCTTGTCCAGCGGAATCACGCCGCCCTCGCCCTGCACAATTTCAATCATCACAGCGGCGGTCGGGTAGGTGTCCAGCAGCTTTCTCACGCCCTCCAGGTCGCCCGCTGCCACATGGTGGAACCCTTCGGTCAGCGGGGTAAAATCCCGGTGAAAGACTTCCTGCCCGGTGGCTGCCAGCGTGGTAATCGTGCGCCCGTGAAAGCTGTTTACCAGCGTGATGATATGGTAGTGGTCCTTTCCCTTTTTCTCCTGCGCGTACTTGCGCGCCACCTTGATGGCACATTCATTGGCTTCTGCCCCCGAATTGGAAAAAAAGACCCTGCTCATGCCGGTTTTTTCGCAAAGCATGGAGGCAAGCACGGCACACGGCTCGGAGTAATACAGGTTGGAGGTGTGCTGCAGCGTGCCGAGCTGCGCGGTGACTGCCGCCTGCCATGCGTCATCCGCAAAGCCGAAGGTGTTCACCGCGATACCGGTGGAAAGGTCGATATATTCTGTTTCGTTTTCGTCATACACCAACGACCCTTTCCCGTGTTTGAGGACCACGGGAAAGCGGCGGTAGGTGCCGGTGATATATTGGCTGTCCAGAGCTTGGATATTCGATTGCATTACTGTTCTCCTTCCGAGAGCGGGGCAGGGACCCCTCCCGTAAACATGGTGCCGATGCCCTCATTGGTCAGCATTTCAATCAGGATTGCGTGCGGGATGCGCCCGTCAATGATGAACACGCGGTTGACCCCCCAGCGGATGGCGTTGATGCAGCACTCCACCTTCGGAATCATGCCGCCGCTGATGGTGCCGTTGGCAATCAGCTCCGGTGCGTCCGCTGTGCGGATGACGGGAATCAGGGTTGCGGGGTCGTTTTTGTCGCGCAGGATGCCTGCAATGTCGGTCATGGAAATCAGGCTTTCCGCGCCCAGCTCGCCCGCAATTTTTGCTGCTGCGGTGTCGGCGTTGATGTTGTAAATGTTTCCTTCCCGGTCGCACCCTACCGTGGAAACGACGGGAATGTAGTCCTTGTCAATGACGTCCAGAATTGGAGCCACGTTGACCTTGGTAATCTCGCCCACATATCCGAGGCGCGGGTCCTTGACCTTTGCCTCAATCATGTGCCCGTCCATGCCGGACAGCCCGATGGCGTTGCCGCCCTTGTTTTCAATCAGCGCGACCAGGCTTTTGCTGACCTTTCCCGCAAGGACCATCTGCACGATGTCTGCGGTTTCCTTGTCGGTAACGCGCAGCCCGTCCACAAAGACGCTTTCTTTTCCGATTTTCTTCAGCATGTCTGTGATTTCGGGACCGCCGCCATGCACCAGCACCACCCGGACGCCGATCAGCGAGAGCAGAACGATGTCCTTCATGACCGAGTCCTTCAGTTCCTCGTTGATCATGGCATTGCCGCCGTATTTGACGACAACAATCTTTCCGGTGTATTCCTGAATATACGGCAGAGCGTGAACCAGCACCTCTGCCCGTTTTGCGTTTGTAATGTCCATGTGTTCTCCCGTATCAGGTCCTGTAGTCGCCGTTGATCTTCACGTAATCATAGGTCAGGTCGCATCCCCAGGCAGCGGACGCGGCATTGCCGGCGTTCAGCTCTACCAGAATCTCAATCTCGCTCTCCAGGAGAATCTCTTTGGCTTTTTCTTCGGAGAAGGGGATTCCGGCGCCGTTTTTGCAAACCGCAACGGTGCCCTTCGGGGAGCGGAAGGCAACATCGATTTTCGTCACGTCCACATCGGCGCCGCTGTACCCGATGGCGCACAGCACGCGCCCCCAGTTGGCGTCGGCGCCGAACATGGCAGCCTTGGTCAGGGAGGAGCAGATCACGCTTTTGGCAACGGTCTTGGCAATCTGATGGGTTGCGGCGCCGGTGACCTTGCATTCCAGGAGCTTGGTGGCGCCTTCGCCGTCTCCGGCAATGCGGCGGCAGAGGTAAACGGTTACCGTGTTGAGCGCCTGCATAAAGGCGTCAAAATCTGCCCCGTCGGCGGTGATTTCCGCGTTGCCTGCCATGCCGTTGGCAAGCAAGGTGACCATATCGTTGGTGGAGGTGTCGCCGTCCACGCTGACCATGTTGAACGTTTCCGCAACATCGGAGGAGAGCGCCTTTTGCAGCATGTTCGCGCTGATTGCGCAGTCGGTTGTCAGGAAGACCAGCATGGTTGCCATGTTCGGGTGAATCATTCCGGAGCCTTTGGCAATCCCGCCGAGGTGGCAGGTCGTGCCGCCGATCTGAAATTCCACGGCAATCTCCTTGAGCTTGGTGTCGGTTGTCATGATGCCCTGCGCTGCGGATTCGGAATCCTTGCCGAGCGAGGCGACCAGCTGCGGAATTCCGGCTGCAATGGGCGCAATGTCAAGCGGCTGCCCGATGACGCCGGTGGAGGCAACCACCACATCGTCAGCGGCAACGCCGAGCCTGTCTGCCAGCAGGGAACACATCTCCTCCGCAATCTCAATGCCGTTTGCGTTGCAGGTGTTGGCATTGCCGCTGTTGCAGATGACCGCCTGTGCCACGCCGTTTGCCAGATGCTGCTTCGTTACAACCAGCGGTGCCCCTTTGACCAGGTTGGTCGTATAGACCGCTGCCGCCGTTGCTTTCGTCTCACTGTAAATCAGCGCGAGG
>USMO01000126.1 GCA_900555785.1 uncultured Eubacteriales bacterium
GAGGGATCAACCTCCGATTCCTCATCGCAGGTCCGGATGTCCACGCGCGCGCCCTCCAGCGGGATTGCCCCGCGCGCGGTTGTGACGCGAACAATCAGATAACCGGTTCCGCCGGTCTCCCGGGGACCAGCTTCGGCAGAGGGCGCCGGTTCCGGGGCAGGCAGGGACTCCGGGCGGTTTTGTTTTTCTTCCATACGGTTGCTCCTTTCCCGGCAGCAGGACCGCAGCCCGCCGCCGTATCGTTATCACGATATGCAGATTCTGGAATTTTGGTTCGGAAAACCTTGACAAAACCGCAGGGATGTTGTATAATGATAATAATATACGGGAAAGAGGGTAAATCATGAAAATACAGGAATCCGGAGAGATGTACCTTGAAACCATTCTGATCCTCTCGCAGAAAAGCCCCTATGTGCGGTCGATTGATGTGGGGGAATACATGGGTTTCAGCAAGCCGAGCGTCAGCCACGCCATGGGGCTTCTGCGCACGGGCGGCTATGTCAATATGGACGCAAACGGCTATCTGACCCTGACCGAGGCGGGCGCGGAGCTTGCCGGAAAGATCTATGAGCGACACCAGATTCTGACCAAGATTCTGGTGATGCTGGGGGTCAATGCCGAAACGGCGGCAGAGGATGCCTGCAAGATGGAGCATGACATCAGCGACGAATCCTTTGCGGCGCTCAAGCGGCACGTGGAGAGCATGGAGAAGGCTGCCGATTCCTGACCGGATCCAAGCCGGACGCATATACTGTCCGGGGGGTGATGCAATGGAAACAATCGGGCGAAAGACCGTGCGGGAGGGCTATGCGGTCCTCCTGACTGCGCAGCATCTGCGCGAGCTGCCGGAAGACTGCCCCCGGCTGTGTGCGTTCACCGCGCGGGCAGGGGAACTGCTGTTCCGGCAGGCGCTGGAAGAGACCGGAGAGCGGGCACGGGCAGATTACCTCGCAGAGGCAGATCATGCGGCGCGTGCCCGGTTTCGCGTCCGCAGGCTGCAGGTAAGCGAGACCTACCGGCGATTGGATGACGCGCACCTGTGCGTGCGCTGCGCGGTCAGCCTGAACGCCGATGAGCTGCGGGCAACCGAGTGGATTTGGAATATTGCGGAAGAAACGCTCCTGCCGCCCCGGCAGCGGAAGAAAATCGAACGAAAGATGGTCGATCACGCCGGACTTCGACAAAAAATTAACAATTTTCACAGGAAGAATCGCGCAAACCCTCTTGCAAAAGCGGGGGAAGTGTGATATAATAGCAGGGATGTCATCGGAAGATTGGAAAAACACATTTTCTGATACGCGAACCATCCGGACAGACTGACCGGGAGAGAGGGGAGTTTATGTCAAAGGATACATTGCAGAAGATTCGGGAAGCCGAAGATGCTGCCGCGCGGAAGGTTGCCGAGGCCGAGGAACAGGCAAAGGCGATGAAAGCCGAGGCGGTCCGCGTTGGCGAAGCAAACTGCGCCGAGACCGAAAAAACGGTGTCGGAGGAGCTTGCCGCCATGCTGGCGCAGATTCGCGAGAAGACGGCGGAGCTGACCGAACGGGTTATGGAAGAGACCAAGACCGAGGCGGAAGAGGTTGCGGCAAGGGCAAGACTGAACCGCAAGAGCGCCGAAAAAATTGTGATCGGAGGGCTTGACGCGAAATGCCGGTAAGCAATATGAAAAAGCTGACCGCTTTCGTCTTCCGGGAGGATGCCGACCGGCTGGTGCGGAGCCTGATGCGGCTGCGCTGCGTGCAGGTCAAGAGCCTGGACGCAGAGCTGAGCGCACAGAAGCTGGCGCGGGTGGACTGCGATGCGGAGCTGCAGGAGGCGCGGCGAAAGCTGAACGAGGTGGACGCGGTGCTGCCGGTCCTCTCGCGCTACAGCACGCGCAAAATGCGGTTTCGGCGGCGGGTTCACACGGTGGATCAGCAGGAATTCGTGGAGACCGGAAATGCGGCGCGCGTGTGGGAAACCGTCGGGCGTGCGCATGATCTCCAGGAAACGATTGCGGAAAAAGAAGCGGAACGGACCCGCCTGATCGCGCTGTCGGATTCTCTTCAGCCTTGGCTGGATTACGACGCGCCGCTGTCGGATACCGAGACCGGAAGGACCAAGACCTGGTTCGGCTCCTTCCCGTATGCCGTGCTCCCGGAAACGGTCATGGGCGCGCTGACGGACGCCGGATGCGCTGCGGAAGAGGTCTACACGGACGAGCGGTACAGTTATTGGGCGGTCACTTTCCTCAAAGAGCGGGAGACGGACGCCGGAACGGCGCTCGCATCGCTTGGGTTCGTGCGGCAGGAATTTGCGCCGGGGACCGAAACGGCGCTGGCAGAATCGCGCAAAACGGATGCGCGGCTGGCGGAACTGGAGACCGAAACGGTCCGGGCAGACGAGGCGCTGCATGACTGCGCCGACTCTTTGGACGAGATTGAAATTCTGCACGATGTGGCAGCAACCGACGTGCGCGTGGCAACCGTCAAGCAGAAGCTGGCGTCCACCAACGCCTGCACGGTGCTGGAGGGGTGGTACCCCGAAACTATGGAGGACGCGGTTTCGGCGGCGCTTTCGAAATTCGAGTGTGCCTACGATCTGGACAAGCCCGAGGCGGGGGAGACGCCGCCGGTCCTCCTGCGCAACAACAAATTCGCGCAGAACTTCGAATGGGTCATCGGGATGTATTCCTATCCGAAATACGGAACCTACGACCCGACCTTTATCATGTCGATCTTCTATTTCCTGATTTTCGGCATGATGTTTGCGGATGTCGGCTACGGACTGCTCCTGACGCTGGGCTGCATTGCGGGAATCAAGCTGCTGAACCCCAAGCCGGGCATGCGCAGGATGCTTTCGATGTTTGCATGGTGCGGCGTGTCGTGTATGGTGTTGGGCGTGGTGTTCGGCGGTTGGTTCGGAGACCTGCCGATTGCCATTATGAAGAACTTTATGGGCATCGAGAATCCGGAGAGCACGGCAATCGGGCATTTCTTTGCAAACGGTCTGCTCTTCAACCCGGTGTCGTCGGCGGTACCGTTCCTGATTCTGTCGCTGGCGGTCGGTGAGGTTCACCTGGTTGCCGGTATGGCAATCAGCATGGTGGAGACCTGGAAGAGCGGGCACCGGCTGGAGGCGGTCTGCGGGACCGTGCCGTTCTGGGTGCTGTTCGCGGGCATCGACCTGGCAGCGCCGAACATGCTCATCGGCATGGAAATGATCGGTGAGGGCATGAGCGAGGCAACCAAGGCAACCTTTGCGGATATTTCCGGCATTGCAACCTATCTGATGCTTGCCGGCGTTGTGGGGATTCTGCTGCTCAAAGGCGTTGGGCAGAAATCTTTCGGCGCATGGCTGGTCAAGGGTCTGGGCGGGCTGTATTCGCTGATCAGCTTTGCCTCCGACCTGCTGTCCTATTCGCGTATCCTGGCGCTCGGTCTGGTTGCGGGCGTTATCGGGCAGGTCATCAATATGATTACCGCGCTCGGCTCGTCCGGCGTCGGCGGCTTTGTCGCCATGCTGGTGGTGCTGATTGTGGGGCATGTGTTCAACATTGCCATTAACCTGCTGGGTACGTTCGTCCATGCGGCGCGGCTGCAGTATATCGAGTTTTTCGGCAAGTTCTACGAGGACGGCGGCGAGATGTTCGAGCCTGCCGAGCCGAGCGCGGACTATACCGAGGACCCGGCTGAGCTGACCGACCGTTAATCCTGTTGTCCAAAAAATAAATATAAACCACACAAAAAAAGGAGACAAAAATCATGTTCAAGCTACTCGAAGGGATCTTTACCGGAACCAACCTTGCCATTCTCGGCGCTGTTCTCGCAACCGTTCTTCCGGGCATCGGCTCGGCGCGCGGTGTCAACCTGGTCGCAAGAGCGACCGCAGGGCTCATCAGTGAGGAACCGAACAAGTACGGTAAATCCATGCTGCTCCAGGCGCTGCCGATGACTCAGGGCATTTACGGAATGGTCACCTCCTTCATGATTCTGGTCAAATCCGGCATCATGAGCGATAAGACCGTGGAGCTGACGGTCGGTCGCGGCGCTTACTTCCTGGTTGCTGCGCTGCCCATCGCGTTCGGCGGTCTGTATTCCGCAATCCGGCAGGGCGAAGTTGCCGCATCGGGTATCTCTGTGCTGGCAAAGAAGCCGGATGCAGTCGGTAAGGCAGTCATTTCCGCATCCTTCGTTGAACTTTACGCCATTCTTGCCCTGCTGATCTCCCTGTTGATGGTTCTGTAAGTCAGAGCATATCCAATCAACAGACAAAGGAGACGGAACAGTGGCAACGAACGGGATCGATCGGATTACCGATAAAATTCTTGCCGATGCACAGGCAAAGGCAGACCGGATCCTTGCCGACGCGCAGGCAGAATGCGACAGCATCAAAGCCGACTACGATAACCGCGCGCAGGCGATCCGGGATCAGCTTTCCGAGGCTGCGCAGGCAAAAGGCGCTGACCTGATCGCCCGCGCAAAGGCAGCGGCTGCTATGAAAAAGCGGAACGTCCTGCAGGCGCAGGAGAGCCAGCTCATTGACGGCGTTTTTGACGGCGCACGGGAATGGGTGCTGGGACTTCCGAAGGAAAAGTATACCGAGCTGCTCGTGGGGCTGCTGTCTGCGGCGCTTCTGGAGCAGGCAGAGACCGAGGCGAAGAACCTTGCCCTTTACGGGGAAGAGGGAGAAGCCGTGGAGCAGTTTGAGGTCCTTCTCAACAAAAAGGACCGCGAGACCTGCGGGCGCGACGTGCTGGAGGCGGTGAAGAAACGCTATGCCAACAGCAGCCGCCTGCCCGAGGGGAGAGTGGACCGTCTGGTGCTCTCCAAGAATACCCTGAATATCGATGGCGGCGTGGTGCTGCGGTACGGCGATGTGGAATCCAACTGCTCGCTGGAAATGCTCTTCGGGCAACTGCATCGCGAGCTGGAGGCGGAGGTCGCACAGGCGCTGTTTGATGTCAGAGGCGGCTTGTAAGGAGGTCGGCGATGGAGAAC
>USMO01000127.1 GCA_900555785.1 uncultured Eubacteriales bacterium
GTGCCGCTGATGCGCAGCCCGCGGTAGCTGACCGTCAGACTGTCGCCAAGCAAGATGCCGTTTGCCGATGCGTACTTTTCCGAGAGCCAGATGCCGTCGGTGCTTTCGCTGTCGTAGGCATCGCCGGAAACGAGCAGAACGCCGGAGACCGCTTCGTTTTCGGTCACCGTCAGAGCAAGGCTGTCGCCGTCCGTGCCGTCGACCGTTGTATTGACCGACAAAAAGCGCGAGACTGCCGACACGCCGGAAATGCCGCCGACCGCCCGGGCATCCTCTGCCGAAAATCCGGCTTCATTGATCAGGCGGTAATCCGCAAATCCGGTGTCGGCAAAGAAGGCGGAGGTGTTGACCTCCAGGCTTTTCCATTCGGTGTTGAAGCCGACGAAAATGCCCACGCCGAGCGCAATCATGATAATCATGGAAAGGAACTGCGCGCGGTAGAGCTTCATCGTCCGAAAGAGTTTTTTGAGTAACATATGCCCTCCCGTTACCAGTCGATTGCGTCCGCTGACAGGGGAGCAGGCTGAAGCTCATGCGAAACGATTTTGCCGTTGCGGACGTGCAGGACCTCGTCTGCCATTTTGGCAATGTTCTGGTTGTGCGTGACGATGACAATGGTCTTGCCGTATTCGCGCGCCATGCGCAGGAGCAGCTTCAGCACCATGATGCCGGTCTCGGAATCCAGCGCGCCGGTCGGCTCATCGCAAAGCAGAATTTTGGGGTTCTTCGCCAGCGCCCGCGCAATGGAGACGCGTTGCTGCTCGCCGCCGGACAGCTCGGAGGGGAAGTTTTTCAGATGGTCCGAAAGCCCGACCTCCTCCAGCATTTTGGTTGCCGACAGCGCATTCGGCGCAATCTCGTTGACCAGCCGCACGTTTTCGTGCACCGTCAGCGTCGGAATGAGGTTGTAGAACTGGAACACGAACCCGACCTTTTCCGCGCGGTATTCCGCCAGCTCGTCTGCCGACAGAGTGGAGATGTCCCGCCCGTCCACCGTGATGGTTCCGGATGTGGGGCTGTCCAGCCCGCCAAGCAGGTTCAGCAGCGTGCTTTTGCCCGCGCCCGAGGGACCCAGAATGACGATGAATTTTCCTTCCTCCAGTGACATACTTACATTGTCGAGTGCCCGCAGCTCATGGTCCCCGCTCTTGTAGATCCGGCTGACCCCTGCAAATTCCACCAATGCCATTGCTTGTTTCTCCTTTTTAGTTAGTTTTGACTAACTTTATTGCCGTTAAACGGTTAGCTTGAACTAACCTCAGATAAGGATACCACAAAATCACGGTTTTGTCAAGAGGGTTGGGGAAAAAGTTAAAAAAGTTAGGGAGAGTGGTTAGTGAATGACCGGATTGCTCCTGAATATCGGAGATCCCGCCTGCTGGCGCCCCTTCGAACGACAGACAGAGGCAGTGGCAGTCACTCACGATCCAAGACGGATAAGAAGAACACGGACCACATAACATAAAACACATAACGCCCCTGCGTCATCCCATCGCCCCAATCCCCCTCCCATTCTGCAAGTCCCATCTGCTTTTTTTGCAAAAACCTCTTGCAGAAAGCCAGAAACTGTGCTATAATGAGAAAAAGACGAAAAGGAGAGAACGATGATGATTCAGTTTCGTGCCGGTTTTTATGCCGATGTCCGGATGGAAGACCGTTTTCGGACGACCATCAGCTATCGCGCCGGGCTCCTGCAGGAGTACAAGGTGCGGCAGGAGAAACGGGCGTTTTTGCGGGTTTATGACGGAAAGATGTGGTACTATGCCTCGGTGACCGACACCGAGCATTTGCAGAAGACGCTGGATGCACTCTACGACGCGGCGGTGCCGAACCCGGATATTCTGAACGACCCGGTTGTGCGCCGGTTTGAGGTCAACCGCGCAGAGGAGGACCTGTTTGCCGGCTGCTCGGTGCGCGAAATTCCGGCAGAAGAGAAGAACCGGCTGCTCTGCTCGCTCTTGCCGGTGCTGACCGAGGACCCGTGCATGACGATGCCGTTCGGGCTTTATCTGGACCGCAACAGCCGCTTCCGGTTCCGCTCCTCACTGGGCGCGGATATTGCGTACACCTACCAGACCTGCGGCATGTCCTTTGGCGGCAGCATGGTGGAGGGCGACAAAAAGCTGACGGCGCATTGGCAGAAGGGCGCGACCCGGTTTGACGCGCTGAACGGTCTGGAGGACGCGCTGCGGGCATCGATGCAGGAGCATGCGGCGTTCATGCGCAATTCGGTTCCGGTCGAGCCGGGCGTTTATCCGGTTGTGCTGTCCCCCGAGGCGGCGGGCGTGTTTGCGCACGAGTCCTTCGGGCACAAGTCGGAATCCGATTTCATGCTGTCCGACGAGAGCATGAAGGCAGAGTGGGAGATCGGCAAAACGGTCGGGTCGCCGATTCTTTCCATTGCGGAATGCGGTGAGCATCCCGGGTCGGGGTATGTTCCTTACGATGACGAGGGCACCCGTGCGCGGAAGAACTATCTGATTCGCAACGGCGTTCTGGCGGGCAGACTGCACAGCGCGCTGACGGCTGCGGCGCTGGAAGAGGACCTGACCGGCAACGCCCGCGCGATTGACTGCACCTTTGAGCCGATTGTGCGGATGACGAACACCTATATCGAGGGCGGGGACCTGACCTTTGACGAGCTGCTGAAGCCGATTCGGCGGGGCTATTTCATCAAGAGCATCAGCCACGGCAGCGGCATGAGCACCTTTACCATTGCGCCGACGCTGGCGTATGAGATTGTGGACGGCAAGCTGGGGCGCCCGGTGCAGATCAGCGTCATCACCGGCAACGTCTTCCGCACGCTGGGGCTGATTGACGGCTTGACGCGCGATGTGGAGATGCTGTCGTTTGTTACCGGCGGCTGCGGAAAAATGGAGCAGCAGGGGCTTCCGGTCGGGTTTGGCGGTCCTTATGTGCGGGTGTCCGAAATGAATGTACAGTGAGGGCAGAAACATGAAGAAAGAATATATCATTGACCGCACGTCCTCGGTCACGCTGAATGTGACGGCGGGGAAGATTGACAGTTTTCGCAAGCAGGAGGAGACGACCTCCACGGTCCGGGTCTACCGCGACGGAAAGATCGGCATTGCCGGTGTGCTGGGCGACGGGGACGAGGCTGCGCTGACCGAAAAAGCCGAGGCGGCGCTGTCGCTGGGGATTCCGTATGTCGAGGCGCTGGACGGGGCGATGGTCCGCGCCGAACATTGTGACGCCGAAATCCTTCCCGAAAAGGAGTTGGTTCCGGTGATGCAGGCGCTGCTGGACCGCGTTTCGGCTGCCTGCCCGCGCTTTGCCATCAGCAACAAGATCATGCTTTCGCACGACAGCCGGGAATACCGCAACTCCGAGGGGCGTTCGCTGAGCTGGTCGGACCGGGTGCTGAGCATCGGTCTGGTCTTTCAGGACCGCGGCGCCGGGAACCTGATGGACGGGTTTTACGAATACACCGGCAGGACATTTGACCCCGACGCGGTTGTGGAAGAGTGCCGGAAGTTTCACGATGCGTTCTACACGCCGGCGGTGCTGGAGCAGGCGGGCGAGATGCCGGTGGTATTTACGCCGTATGAGCTGTTCGGCACGTTCCTGCGCAATTTCGTTGGGGAATTTTATGCGTCCGGCGCTTCTCTGGTCAGCGGCAAGCTGGGGGAGACGTGTTTCTCGGACCGGTTGACCTTTGAAATCGACCGCAATCCGGAAACGTCCTACGACTGCCCGTTCTTTGACGCGGAGGGACAGGTGGCAGAAGACTTGCGCGTTCCGCTGATTCGCAACGGGGTGCTGGAAAATCTGCTGGCAACCAAACAGACGGCTGCGCAGTACGGTTTGCGTGCCGCCGGTACGGCTGGCGCGGTTTACGATGGAGTCCCCGGCGTTTCGATTCCCTCGATTCGGGTCAAGCCGACTGCCGCGAGCCTTGCGGAGCTGGTGCCCGGAGAGTCTGTGCTGGTGGTTACCGCGTCCGGCGGGGATACAACGCCGCAGGGGCACTTTGCAACGCCCGTGCAATGCGCATTCCTGATGGAGGACGGCAAACCGGTTGGCAGGCTGCCGGAGCTGTCGGTCAGCGGCGATTTCTTTGATCTGCTTGGCAAGGATTGGATCGGTGCTGTCGCCGGTGATCCCCAGCCCAACTCTCTCTACTGCGCTGTCCGGATGAAGGTGGAAAAGCAGTAACGGGTTCGTGGGGGGAGAGGAAAAGGTCGTGAGACGCTGTCTCACACTCTGCTCAGGGAACTTTTCGAGAAAAGCTTCCCTGAGAACCCTCAAAAGCCTTCACACAGAGGGCGGGCATCGCGTTATACGGTCGGATAAAATCCATCCGAACCGCAGCGCGATGCCCGCCCTCTGTGTGAAGGTTCTTGAAGTTCTTAGAAACTTCTTTCAAGAAGTTTCTAAGCAGAGTGTGAGACAGCGTCTCACGACCTTTTCCTCTCCTCCCCGGATGCCGTTGCACGGCTTTTGTGGCAGACCAGATAGAGGATCTGCTTCTCCCGCCCGAGCGCACGCAGATAGGAGAGCGCAGCCTGCAGGTGAACCTCATCCAGGTTGACAAACGGGTCGTCAAGCAACAGGAAGGGCTGCTCGGAACCGGCGGAAAGTACCTCGGTCAGCGCAAGCCGCGCGCTGAAATTCAACAAATCGCGCGTCCCACGGCTGGCGGTTGCAAGGTCGCGCGTCATGCTGCCGTCACGCACCGAGACCGAAAGCTGCGGGTCGATCACCGCGTGCAGCCCGGATGACGCATCCAGCCGCTGCAGGTTCCGCTCAAAAGCCGCCTGCATGCCGCCCAGATAGCGCGTGCCGAGCGTTTCCTTTGCCGTCCTCAGAAAGTCTGCCGTCCGGTGCAGCGTTTCAAAGTTGGCGTGCGCCGCCGTGCTCTCGGCGCG
>USMO01000128.1 GCA_900555785.1 uncultured Eubacteriales bacterium
GCGCAAGGGCGTCATTGACACGCTCTCGGCGCAGATCATTCTGCAAAACGCGCTGGACCGCCTGCGGGTCTTTGCCAAAGAACAGGAGCAAACATGAAAGGCTACCGATCTGTCCGTGTTGCCGGTGCGATCTTCCGGCTGCTGCTGACGCTGCTGATTCTCGCAGTTGTCGGCATTGTCATCTGGCGGGCCTTTTTCTCAACGAACATCCCCGGCGAGGTGAAATACCTGCAGCCGAACGATACGCTTTCGTCTGCCTACGCGGCAAACGGGGGCAATCTGACCTTCCGGCATCAGGAGCAGGCGACCATCACGCGCGGGGAGAAGAACAACGGGTATTTCTCGGTAGTGGATTGCGTATTCATCCCGGAAGCCTCGCAGGTGCAGATTGTTTTCCGTTACAACAACAGCACCATTCGCCATCTTGCCGCCGATTACGGGCTGGACCGCATTCCAGACAAGTCTGACGAATTATTTGACGTAACGCTTCTGCGCACGACCGACCTGACCCCCTCCGACACGAGCGACAACGGCGACCCCTCAACGTTCTCGAAGGACCGGATTTTCCCGACCTCCTGCACCCGTGCCGAGACTTCGCTTTACACCTACTGTCGCTTCGTTTTCGACGGTGTGACCGTTGCATCCGACACGGACGGCATTTTTGCAGACGTTTACTATCGCGGCGACATTGACTACACCAAGGACGCCTACGGCACGCTCTGTCTCTTCGCCTCCGGCGACAAGTGGCTCGACTACACCCTCTCCTCCGGCGACCGCAAGGCGCTGCGGTAAGGAGGGAAGAAGACCTCGGGCCGCTGCCCCGAACCTCACCCATTCCTCAATCAACCATGCCGCAAGCTGTTTTCTTGCGTGCGAAGAAAGGATGTTTTACCATGTCAAAAGAATTTGAGCTCCTGACCAAAGACGGCAGGGCGCGAAGAGGCGTTCTGCACACCGTTCACGGGGACATTCAGACCCCGGTTTTCATGAACGTCGGAACCTGCGCCGCAATCAAGGGCGGCGTGGACACGATGGAGCTGCGGCGCATCGGCTGCCAGGTCGAGCTGTCGAACACCTACCATCTGCACGTCCGTCCGGGCGATGATCTCATTTACGAGATGGGGGGACTGCACAAGTTCATGAACTGGGACCGCCCGATTTTGACCGACAGCGGCGGATTTCAGGTGTTTTCGCTAGCCCGTCTGCGCAAAATCAAGGAGGAGGGCGTTTATTTCCAGTCGCACATTGACGGAAAGCGCATCTTTATGGGACCCGAGGAAAGCATGCAGATTCAGTCGCATCTTGCCTCCACCATCGCGATGGCGTTTGACGAGTGCATCGAAAACCCGTCACCCTACAAATACGTTGCGGACAGCGTTGCGCGGACCTACCGCTGGCTGGTGCGTTGCAAAGCGGAAATGGCGCGCCTGAACTCGCTGGATTCCACCATCAACCGTCACCAGATGCTGTTCGGCATCAACCAGGGCGGGACGTATGAGGACCTGCGCATTCAGCACATGCAGCAGATTGCCGAACTGGATTGCAACGGCTACGCCATCGGCGGGCTGGCGGTTGGCGAGGAGACCGAGGAGATGTACCGGATTATCGACGCCGTGGAGCCTTACATGCCGGTTGACAAGCCGCGCTACCTGATGGGGGTGGGAACGCCCTGCAACATTCTGGAGGCGGTGCATCTGGGGGTCGATTTCTTCGACTGCGTGATGCCCGGCAGAAACGCGCGGCACGGGAATCTGTTCACCTGGCACGGCAAAATCAACCTGTTCAACGAGAAATACGCGCGGGACGGTCGCCCGGTGGACGAGGGCTGCGGATGCCCGGCTTGCCGGAACTACACGCGGTCGTATATCCGGCATTTGCTCAAGGCAAAGGAGTCGGTCGGCATGCATCTTGCGGTGGTCCACAACCTGTATTTCTACAACGAACTGACCGCAAAGATTCGCGAGGCGCTGGACGGCGGCTACTTTGAATCCTTCTATCAGAAATACCGCAACATCCTGGGCGAACGGGTCGAGGATTGACGCAAAAAACGAGCGCAGCCGTATGGGCTGCGCTTTTTTTCTGCATTTTACGGGAGCATTGCAACGGTGCCGAGGAAGAGCGGCACGCCGGTCTGGTTATCGACGATGGCATAGACGAACGGGCGGTCCAGGGTGACGGCATAGAGCACTTTCTCGCAGTTGTCTTTAATTTCTGCCTTCGTGGCTGCGGCAGCTTTGGTCCCGTTGCGGGTGACCTCCAGATAGCATTTTTGCTGCACCTCGCTGCAGAACAGGTTCCCGCATTCGGAATAGCCAATCGCCGAAAGGTCTGCTTTTTCGTCAAACAGATCGGTCATGCCCATTGCAATCAGCGCATCGTTCAAAATCTTGTCAGCGGTGCAGGTAAATTCCGGCATCCGGACAGAGACTTCCGCGTCCTTGACCCGACTGTCCCAGATGGTGCGCCAGGCGTCGCCGCTGAGGGCGTTGACGAACGCATAGAGGTCGGTCCCGGCATCCGGCAGGAGTGCGACAAAGCTGTAACGCCCGCCCGCATAGCTTTTTGCAAAGCCGCTGGCACCGTCGGTTGCAAGGTAGACCGACTCGTTGGAGCACAGCATATCGGCGGTCTGTTTGGCCCCGTTGTAGGCGGTGAAGGTCCCGTCTTTGATGTCGCTTTTCGTATAGGGGGTCTCCCATTTTGCGTCAAAGACCAGGGTATTGATCAGGTACATGACGGTATAGCAGTCGATTTCCTTCAGCATTTCCTTGATCTTGCCGTCCGTATGCTCCTTGACCCAGTGGTTGATGTCCTTCAGGGTGGTGTCGTCGAACGGTGCCGAGTAGATTTGCGCGGCGTACCAGTCTGCGTTGGTCTGCAGGAACTCCGGCGTGACGTGCAGGCGGTGCTCCTGGTCCCGGAACCAGATGGAATTTGCCTGGGTGACCTTACAGGTCTTCTCCTGCAGGAAGGTGGACGTGAGGGCATAGAGCGCGCGGTTGAGGTCCTCGGTCCGCATGCCGAGAACTGCCTCCATTTGCGCTTTGGTTTCGCCCTCCGCGCCGTTTGCGAGCATGGCGAGGCAGAGCATGGCAGACAGCGGCGAGATGAGTTCGTTGGTCCCGTCCTGCTGGCTGGTTTGCTGCAGGAGGGCGATGGCAAAGTTTGCCGCTGCGGCGCGGAAGTCGTTGTCGGTGTCACCCGCCTCGACCGCCTGTCTTGTGTAGGTGCCTGACAGTTCTTCGGCGCTGATGCGGTACGCACAGGAGATGCAGGACAGAAGCAGCACGCCTGCCAGCAGCAGGCACGTGAAGGGGACGCCAATTCGTTTGCTCGGTTTCATAGCCAGTTTTTCTCCTTTTTATCCGTTTTTCCGCCCGCGCTTTGTCTCCTCCGCGCTTTCGGTACCTCCATTATACCACACCGTTGTGCCATTGTCAAGGGTGTGGGGGGGAGAAAAACAAAGGAGGAAGGAGAAAGCCCCTTTTTGGGGGCATCCCTCTTCCTCCAGGGTCTTCCTTCGTTCCATCAGTCTCCCTTAACCATTTGGAGGTAGGGGAGGTCGCGGTAGCCCATGCGGCGGTAGAGACTTTGCGCGCGCTCGTTCTCGGGCTCGGTCTCCAGGCGGTAGCGCGCGGCGGGGTGCGTCTGCTCCAGATAGGCGAAGAAGGCGCTGCCGGCTCCGCGACCGCGGTAGGCGGGACGTAAATACAACTCATCGACCCAGATGTTCAAACCTCCGGCCTCCCGGCTGTAGGTCTTGGTCAAAAGCGCAAACCCGACCGCAGCCCCGTCGGATTCCATGATGTAGCACTCCAGATAAACATCCGAGCGCATCAGCTCGTCGAACGCCTTCTCGTGATTCTCCTCCGGGACCGGATGCAGAACCGCGTCGGACGCGTAAAATTCACGACTCATCGTCAGAAATTCCGACCGGTCAGCCGGGGCAAGCCTGCGAAACGTAATGGAAGTGGTGGACATGTCAATTCTCCTTTTCTGTACACGTACTCTCATTATACCTGCCCCGCGAGCAGCCGTCAAGCCGAAAACGCCTTTTTTCACCGATTGTTTACAATCTGCCGCCCGGGTTGCACCAAAACCGCTCAGTATCCCACCCGCCCGTGGAACAGCCGCCAAAGCAGCTTGCGCATCAGTTCCAGCGGGAAGACCGAAAGCGACACCAGCAGCGTAATTCCCAGTTCGCGCGGCGTCAGCGGCATCGTGCGCAGGACCGAACCGCCCAAATAGACAAACAGCAGCTGAACGGTCAGCACAGCCGCCATGATGCCGAGAAAGACCGGATTTTTGCGCAGCCCCGCAAAGACTGCCAGCCGGTCGGTCCTGGCACCGAAGCAGTTGAAGACAGACGAGAAGATGAAGAGCGCAAAGAACGCCGTCAGAAGGCAGAGATTGCCGTCCGTCTGCCGGAACTGCGCGGTCAGGAGCGGGTGCTTCAGGAACAGCAGACACACCGCAACGGTCATGCCGCCCAGCAGCACGATTTCGTTCACCATGTAGCGGTTCAGAATGCTTTCCTCCCGCTTTTTCGGTGCTTCCCGCATGTAGGCGTCCAGCGGCGGCTCGCCCGCAAACGCAAGCCCGCCAAGCGTGTCCATGATCAGATTGATCCAGAGCATCTGCACGACCGTCACCGGCGAATCGATGCCGAGAAACGGGCAGATCATCGTGACCCCGACGGCGGAAAAATTCATCGTCAGTTGCAGCGTGATGAACTTCCGGATGCTCTTGAACACCGTCCTGCCGTAAAGGACCGCGCGGACGATTGAGGACAGGCGGTTGTCCAGAATCACAATGTCCCCGGCGTCGTCAGGCTCAACAAAACCGATGGTCGCCGGGGTGCGGCGACC
>USMO01000129.1 GCA_900555785.1 uncultured Eubacteriales bacterium
TATAGAAAGAGCGGCTATCGCACTTGTTACGTGTGCGGTAGCCGCTCTTTTTGCCATCCGGGCAAAAATTCGCTGTCGTTTGGGTGGGAAGGTCACGAAACGCATTTGCGAAGATGCCAACACGGTGAGGATGTTTTTTGCGAAAAAGGGCTTGACAAATTCGAAAAAAGTGCTATAATAAAAATACGAGGAAACACCGGCGACGGTTACTTCCTCCGGTCGATTATGAAATAACCGCCATGGATTGGAAGTCAGGGCGGTTATTTCTTTTTATTATTGGATATGTCCAGCACCAACTTGATTAGCCCTATAACGAACGTGCCGAATAGGAACAATACTTCCCAAGTTACGTACATCACATCACCTCCCTCCGGAGAACCCGGAGGAAGAAAAAGAAATTTTTACGTCCTCCGGTCAGGGAGGAAGCAACCGCCACCGTTTAGGTGTTTCCAAGGTCACATATTGTGACATTTCTATTATATTTGAAAATTCCGGCCGTGTCAAGACTTTTTTTGCAAAAAGAGTTGATAATTTACTCGAAATATCGAGCGAACGCATTCCAAAAGCCTTGCACGCCCCAAACATTTCTGCTTACCCCAGCGAATTTTTGCCCTCTGGGCAAAAAGAGCGGCTACCGCACACGAAACAAGTGCGATAGCCGCTCTTTTTATAATCTTCGAACCGCCCAAATTATCCAAAAACTTTCCTGAGCTGGGGTTTGTCCCGCGCCCCTTAACCGCACCGCGTCTCGCTGCGCAGCACGGAAGAATCAAAGGTACTGTAACCAAACCCCGGCTCAGGAAAGTTCGGGGAGGATGAGGGAGGTTTGGAGGGAGAAGCGTCGCGAAGCGACGGTAGCGGCTTGCCGCGTTGTGGACTTCCTCCGAAAGGGTCCTCCCTCTCCCTCCAAGGCCTTTCTCACATCTTCCCCATCAAGCCCAGGACATTGTGGTGGGCTTGGGCTCCGAGATGATGATGGGATTCAGGAACTCAATCGCCTTGCGCAGACCCTCATCAATTGTCATGATGCTGTCCTCATGCTCAATCGAGAGAACGCGGTCGTAGCCGCAGAGACGCAGATTGGAAACCAGATCGCGCCAGTAGGTCTCGCCGTTGCCGTAACCGACCGTCCGGAAGACCCAGGAGCGGTGCAGCTCGTCGCTGTAGTGCTTCGTGTCCAGAACACCGTTGACAGCCGTGTTGTAGCGGTCAATCTTCGTGTCCTTTGCATGAACGTGATAAATCGCACCCGCCAGAGCACGGATCGCCGCAACCGGATCCACCCCCTGCCAGATCAGGTGGGACGGGTCGAAGTTCGCACCAATGACAGGACCAACCGCCGCGCGCAGCTTCAGAAGCGTTTCCGCATTGTAAACGCAGAAGCCCGGATGCATCTCAAACGCAATGTGCGGGACATGATGCGCCTCGGCAAACGCGCCGGCTTCTTTCCAGTAGGGGATCAGCTTCTCGTTCCACTGCCAGTTGAGAATTTCCAGGAAATCCTCGGGCCAGGGGCAGGTGACCCAGTTCGGATACTTCGAACCTTCGCTGTCGCCGGGGCAGCCGGAGAAGGTGATAACCGTGTCAACCCCCATCTTTTCGGCAAGCAGGACCGCATTGCGGAAATCCTCGTCATACTGTTTTGCCAGCGCCTTGTTGGGGTGCAGCGCGTTGCCGTGCGCAGAGAGCGCGCAAACGGTGACATCGTATTTTTTCAGCGTGTCCATAAATGCCTGATACTTGGACTCGTCCGCAAGCAGCTCGGCAGGGTTGCAGTGCGCCTTGCCGGGATAGCCACCGGCACCAAGCTCAACCGTGTGGACACCCAGCCCGGTCAGAATCTGCAGCGTTTCATCCAGCGTCTTTTTGCCGTACAGGTTTGCGAGAACACTTAATTTCATCGTGATACCTCAGCTTTCTTGGTTGAAATTGCTTGTAACATTATTATAGCATCTTTTTTTCAAAAACGCAAGAGGGAAAACCGAATTTTCGGAAAAATGATGGCACGTGGCGGCAAAAAAGCGGACCGCGCCTCAAAGACCGACAAAAAAGTCATCATAGGTACATCCGTAAATGTCCTTCAGCTGGATCAGCACGCTGACCCGAACATTCAGCTCCCCGCGCTCGTATTTGTCATACGTCGACCGCCCAATGTCGCAGCCGCGCAGCTGCAGCAGGGAGCAGAGCTTTTCCTGCGAAATTCCCTTCGCGTCCCGCAGCCGACGCAGATTGTCGCCGATGTTGCGGTCTCTCCGAATCTTCTGTTCCATTTTTATGCACTCCTTATCAGAAGAATTGCCCAGTATTGGTTGCAGATAATCCTATTGTATGGGATTCCAAACCGTAAAATTGCCCGCGATACAGGGCAATCGGCTTTTTGCGCTCAAACGTGCTGCCAAAAAAGCGTTCCGACAGGGGAGAACAGCCCGTTTTTGCCGCCCTTCTGTCATAAAAATCGCAACTTTTTTAAGCAAGCTACTTGTAAAAACGCGCGGGTTATGATACAATATAAGAAGATTTCGGAAGGAAGGCAAAACCATGCAATTGGATCTGTTTGGCAGGAAACGACAGAAAGTCAATCTTCACATGCACACCACCCGTTCCGACGGACAATATTCGCCTGCAACCGCGCTGCGGGCGTATCGGAACGAAGGCTACGATGCCGTGGCGCTCACCGACCACTGGCGGTACGGTGCGGGCGGGAACGACGAGGGCATGACCGTGCTCTCGGGCGCGGAATACAATCTTGACGGTTCGACCGGCAAAAACGGCGTGTTCCATATCCTCGGCATCGGCACCGAGCGGGAGCCGGATATCATCGGAGATCATGCAACCGCCGACGCGCAGCAGGTCATTGACGCCATTCATGCGGCGGGCGGGCTTGCCGTTCTGGCGCACCCGGCGTGGTCGCTCAATACGCCGGAGCAGATTCTGCGGCTGCACGGCTTTGACGCGACAGAAATTTACAATTCGGTCTCCGGCGTGCATGAATCCCGCCGCCCGGATTCCTCGCTGATTGTCGACATGCTCGGCGCGCGGGGGCTGTTTCTGCCGCTGATTGCGGATGACGACGTGCATTATTACGACCGCGATCGCTGCCATGCGTGGATTATGGTGCAGGCAGAGGACGCAGCGCGGGAAAGCCTCTTGCCGGCAATCCGGCGCGGCGATTTTTACGCAACCGAGGGACCGGAGGTCCACCTGCGCGTGGAGGGCGACGAAGCGGTGATTACCTGCTCGCCGTGCCGCGAGGTGGCGGTCTTTTCGGATGCGGTCTGGGTCGACCACCGCATGATTGAAGGCGAGGACCTGACCGAAGTGCGCGTGCCGGTTGTGAAGTACGAGCACTTTGTGCGTGTGCAGGTCACCGACCGCGCAGGAAACCGCGCATGGACCAACTGCGCGGTATTAAGATAAAGGACTGGAACCTATGAAAATCGGATTTGTTTCACTCGGGTGCCCGAAGAATCAGCTGGACACCGAGGTGATGCTCCATGAGGTCATGGAGGCGGGCTACGAGATTACGCCCGAAGACATCGATGCGAATGTTATTATCGTCAACACGTGCGCGTTTATTGAGAGCGCGAAGAAGGAAGCCATTGACAACATTCTGGATGTGGCATGGCTGAAAAAGAACCGCCACCTCAAGGCGATTATCGTCACGGGGTGTCTTGCGGAACGCTATGGCGAGGAAATTTTCAAAGAGATGCCCGAGGTGGACGCAGTGCTGGGTGTCGGCAGCATTCACCGCATTGTGGACGCGGTCAAGGCTGTGACTGCGAAGGTGAAGAAGGGCGAGGAGCGCAAGAAGTTTTACGCGCACGATGACCGCGATTCGGTGGCGCTGGGCGGCGACCGTGTGCTGACGACACCGGATTACACGGCGTATCTCAAGATTGCCGAAGGCTGCGACAACCGCTGCACCTACTGTGCGATTCCCTACATTCGCGGCAGGTTCCGCAGCCGTCCGATGGAGGATCTGGTTGCCGAGGCGAAGCAGATGGATGCGCTGGGCGTGCAGGAGCTGACGGTGATTGCGCAGGACATCACGCGCTACGGGCAGGACCTGTACGGCGAATACCGGTTGGCGGAGCTTTTGCGGCGCATTACGGCAGAGACGAAGATTCCGTGGATTCGGCTGCTGTACTGCTATCCGGACAAAATCACGGACGATCTGATTGCGGAGATTCGCGACAATCCGCGGGTGCTGAAATACATCGATCTGCCGCTCCAGCACATCAGCGACCCGGTGCTGCGGCGCATGAACCGGCATGGGGACAGTAAAATGATTCGCGACGTTCTGGCAAAGCTGCGGCGGGAGATTCCGGGCATTATCATTCGGACGACGTTCATTGTCGGGTTCCCGGGCGAGACCGAGGAAGACTTTGCGGCGCTTTGCGAGTTTGCGAAGGAAGAGAAATTCGACCATGCGGGGGCATTTACCTACTCGCGCGAGGAGGGGACGCCGGCTTACGACTTCCCGGACCAGATTGACGAGCAGGTGAAGCAGGACCGGTTGGATATTTTCATGCGTCAGCAGATGGAGATTAACGAAGAGCTGAATCGCGCGAAGCTGGGCAAGGTGATTGACGTGCTTTGCGAGGGGTACGACACGGTTGCCGAAGTTCACTACGGCAGAAGCGCTGCGGATTCTCCCGAGATTGACGGCAAAGTCTATTTCCGTTCTTCCTCCCGCGTAGAGCCGGGGACGTTTGTAAAGGTAAAGGTTGACGAGGTCATGGACTACGACCTGTACGGCGTGCAGGTCTAAAGACCTTGGGGCACTGCCCCAAACCCCGCTTAGGGGCTTCTTTCGGAGAAGCCCCTAAGAACCCAAGA
>USMO01000130.1 GCA_900555785.1 uncultured Eubacteriales bacterium
GAAGAATACGGAACGACGGTGATGTCGGTCAGGGGCGTGCAGAGCCTGACCGGTCTCACGGTGCTGCCGGTTGAATAAAGAGAAGGAGAACATCTGTTGTGTATCTGAAATCACTGGAAATGCAGGGCTTCAAGTCCTTTCCCGATAAGACCAGACTGCTGTTCGACCGCGGCGTTGACGTGAATGTTGCCGCCGACGAGGGGCAGGGGGTGACGGTCATCGTCGGACCGAACGGTTCCGGAAAATCCAACATTGCCGATGCCATGCGCTGGGTGCTTGGTGAAATCTCCTCCAAGAGCCTGCGCGGCAGCAAGATGGAGGATGTCATTTTCGGCGGCGCGGACAGCCGGCGCCCGATGGGCTATGCCGAGGTGTCGGTCACGTTCGACAACCGGGGGGATTTTGCCAAGCTGGACTGCCCGTTTGACGAGGTGACGGTGACCAGACGCTACTATCGCGCCGGGGACAGCGAATACTTCATCAACCGCCGGGCGGTGCGTCTGAAGGATATTTATGAGCTGTTCATGAACACCGGTATCGGGCGTGACGGCTATTCGATCATTGGGCAGGGCAAGATTGCCGAGATGGTCTCCCGGAAGAGCGAGGAGCGCCGGAGCGTGTTTGAGGATGCCTCCGGTATCGCGAAATACCGCCATCAGAAGACCGAAGCGGAGCGCAAACTCGCCGAAGCCGAGGACAACATCAGCCGCCTGTCGGACATCTTTTCCGAGGTGGCATCGCGGGTGGAACCGCTGAAAAAAGAGGCTGAACGCGCGAAAAAGGCGATTGAACTGCACGATGGCAAGAAGCGCGCCGACGTGAGCCTGTGGCTGTACGACACCGAAAAACTGCGGGACGAGCTGGGCGCGGCAGAAGAAGCCATGAACCGCGCAACCTTTGACCTGCAAACGGCAGAGGACAGCATTCAGGCGCTGGATACGCAGTATGCCAAGCTGTCCGAGGCGGCGCAATCCAGCCGGCAGAAGAGCGAGGAGCTGTTTGCCCGCATTCAGGAGCAGACCGACCGCTGCCACGAACTGGAGCGACGGCGCACGGTTGCGGAGAACAATATCGCGCACGCGCGCGATCTGATTGCGGCAACCGAGGGCACGCTGGCAGGGACAGAGAAGTCGATTGCTGCCGAAAATGCCTCGGGTGAAGCGCACGCGCAGAAGATTGCGGAGCTGGAAAAGTTGGGTGTTGATCTGGCAGCCGAGCAGGACCGCCTGAACGCCGCGCAGGCTGCGCTGGGGCAGAAGGAGAACGATCTTTCCGCTGCCATTGCGCAGGCGCTTGCCGATATCCGCGACCTGGAAGCCGAGGAAAAGGACGTTGATATTCGGATTTCGGTCCTGGACAACGCCAAAACGACCGATTTCGACAAGAACAGTTCGGCATTGCAGGAAATGGACGGCTACCGCAGGATTTCCGACGGGCTGGGCGGTCAGTGTGCCTCGAAAGAAGAGACTGTCAAAAAATACGACGCCGAGCTTGCTTCGATTGACGGCGAAATCGCCGATGCCGAAACGAAAGCCGGACGGGTGGCTGTGCTGGTGCGCGCTGCCGAGAAGGATTGCAACGATGCGAGATTCCGCCAGGATTCGCTGGCGCAGCGCATTGCCACCATCCGCTCGATGGAGGAGCATTTTGAGGGCTACTCCGGCGCGGTGCGGTACGTAATGAAGCAGTATGACGAGGGGAAGATCACCGACACGCACGGCGCGCCCTGCGGAAAGATTTACGGTCCGCTCTCCAAGGTGATTTCGGTTGAGGACCGCTTTGTAACGGCGCTGGAAATCGCCCTTGGCGCAAACCTGCAGAACATTGTGGTGGAGGACGAAGGGACCGCCAAAGCGGCGATGTACGCCCTCAAGCGCGGAGAAGCCGGGCGGGCAACTTTCTTCCCGCTGACCTCGATGAAGCCCTCGCAGCCGACGCGCGAGATGAACGAAGCGGCGGGCTACCGCGGCTATATCGGCGTTGCGGACACGCTGGTCTCCTGCGACGCGAAATTCCGCGATGTGCTGTCTTCGCTGCTGGGCAGAACCGTGGTCTTTGACAACATCGACAACGCCAACGTGATGGCTCGCGCCACGCATTACCGCGTCCGCGCGGTCACACTGGACGGGCAGCAGATCAATGTGGGCGGTTCGTTTACCGGCGGTTCGGTGCGGACCGGAAACGGCATTCTGTCCCGTGGCAGCGAGGTCAAGCGCCTGGAGGCAGAGCTTGCGGAAAAGAAGGCAACCGTTGCAAAGCTGGAGCGCCAGCTGAGCGAGCTGACGAAAGAGACTGAGGAACTGGAGGACCGCAAGCACGCTGCCGAGGACCGGCGCGAGCTGATCGGGGTGCTCCGGAACACCGAGGCGGCACAGCTGGAGCAGCTGCGCGCCAAGCTGGATGCCAACAACACGCTGCTGGACAAGCTGAAAAACGATATGAAGCAGTTTGAGGAGGCGCGGGCGCGCTACGAGGAGGACCTGACACGGCTTGGCATCGAGCGTGAAAACCTGGCGCACCGCATCTCGGAACTTCGCGATTTCCGCAAGGAAAAGGAATCCGAACACGGCGACACGGTGCTGGAGAAGGATTCCAACGCCCGCAAACTGACCGAGCTTTACATCCGCATCAGCGAGTCGCAGAAGGATATTGAAACCGAGAACACCCTGCGCCAGGATTGCCTGGACCGCATTGCGGCGCTGACCGTGGAGCGGGACGCGCAGCAGGAGAAGATCCGCATGCGCGAGGCGCAGATTGCAGCCACCGAAGGGGACCTGAAACGCGAGGGCGAGGAGCTGGAAACCGCAAAGGCAACGCTGGCAGAGATTACCGAAAGCCGCAGTGCCATCGAGCAGGGCGGCGCGGAATTTGAGCGCAAACTGACCGATGTCAACAATCGCCTGCGCGACAAGCAGAACCAGAAAGAACTGATTCTGCGCGAATACACCAAATGCGAGGGCAAGCTGACCGGTCTGCGCGAGTCGCAGGACAAGCTGGCAAGCAAGCTGTGGGACGAATACGAGATGACGCGCAACGAAGCACTGGCGCTCGGTTACCCGCCGCTGACCAAGGAAACGAGACCCGAAATGGTCACGCTGCAGACCGAATGCAAGAACAAGCTGCGTGCGATGGGCAGCGTCGACCTGGATGCGGTCAACAAATACGAGGACGTGCGGGTGCGCTACGAGAAGATGAAAGCCGACCTCGACGACCTGGAGGAGAGCCGCAAAAAGACGATTCTGGTCATTGCCGATCTCGAAACGGATATGAAGACCGCTTTTGTGGAATCCTTTAATCAGATCAACGAAAACTTCGGGCGGGTGTTCTCCGAGCTGTTCGGCGGCGGTTCTGCGGAGCTGTCGCTCTCCGACCCCGAAAACGTACTGGAAAGCGGCATTGAAATCAAAGCCGCACCTCCCGGAAAGATCATCAAGAATCTGATGCAGCTCTCCGGCGGCGAGCAGGCGTTCATCGGTGTTGCGCTGTTTTTTGCAATCCTGCAGGTCAATCCCACGCCGTTCTGTATCCTCGACGAGATCGAAGCCGCGCTCGATGAGGTCAACGTCGAACGTCTGGCACAGTACATCAAGCGCTATTCACACGGAACGCAGTTCATCATGATCACGCACCGCCGCGGAACCATGGCGGCTGCCGACCGGCTGTACGGTGTGACGATGCCGGAGCACGGTATCTCCAAGGTGCTGATGTTGAATATCAACGATATTTCCAAGAAGGAAGGAGAAGACTGGGATGGGATTTTTGGATAAGCTGTTCGGCAGAAAGAAGAAAAAGGAAGCCGCAGCAGAGGAAGAGCAGAGCCCGGTAAGCGAAGAGCACAAGGAATTGCCGGAGGAACCGGCAGAACCGGAGAAACCGGAGGAACCCAAGGCAGAACCCAAAGCAGAACCCAAAGCAGAACCCAAAGCAGAACCGAAGCCGGAAGTCGTTCCGTCGGTTCCGGTTGCGCCGACCGACCCGGCTGTGCCCGAGGCACCCCTGGAGCCGGTGATTCCGAATCTGCCTGAGGAGACCGAGGAGCCGGCCCCCGAGGTGCCAGAGATGCCGGAGAAGCCGGTCAAAGAGCCGGAACCCGAAAAAGAGCCGGTCCCCGCGCCCGAGGTCATTCCGCTGACCGAGCCGGAACTGACACCCGAGCCGGAACCGGAACAGGAAGAGGAACCCGCGCCCGTCAAAGAAGAAACGACCGAACCCGCCCCGGAGACCGTTTCCGAGGCTACATCCGGGGGAGCGGCGCCGGAACCGACCCCGGAACCGGAAGACGCGCCCCTGACGCAGGAGGAAAAGAAGAAGGAAAAGAAATCCTTCTGGAGCCGGGTCAGGGCCGGGCTGACAAAGACGAAAAATGCGCTGTTCGGGCAGATCAACGACCTGTTGAAGAACTTCGTCAAGGTAGACGAGGACCTGTTGGAAGAGTTGGAAGAACTGCTGATTTGCGCCGACATCGGCGTGAATGCATCCGAAGAAATCATTGAGGAGCTGCGCGAGCAGATCAAGGACGGCAGGCTCAAGGAAAAGGAGCAGGTCATGGGCGCGCTCCAAACGATTCTGGAGCGGATGATCGGCGAAGGGGAGGACCTGAAGCTGGACACTGTGCCGTCGGTCATTCTGGTCATCGGTGTCAACGGCGTCGGCAAAACGACCTCCATCGGTAAAATTTCCAACCGGCTGCGCAAAGAAGGCAAAAAGGTCATCGTTGCGGCGGCTGACACCTTCCGCGCGGCGGCGATTGACCAGCTGGCGGTCTGGTGCGAGCGCGCAAAGGTGGAGTTGGTGCG
>USMO01000131.1 GCA_900555785.1 uncultured Eubacteriales bacterium
CAGAGCAAGGCACCTTCGGTGCCCAGTCGAACCCCGCAGGGGCGCCAGCAGGCGGGATCTCCGAACGACAGAGGCTGTGCGGTTCATCACTATCTAAGACGGACAAAAAGTATATGAATCGCGCAACAATCACCCAACTGCGCCATCCCCGACCAAGTCACCTTCCCCACCCATTTGCTCCCCGCAAAAGTCACCGGATTTCCTGCTCCAGTTCGCGAAAAACAGCGTCATCAAAAAATTCCGGGATGGAAATCTCCAGCCCGTCGCACAACTTTTTAATAGTCACAATCGATAGTTCCCGCCGCTTGGGGTCTATCATGCTATAAACGGTTGACGGCGTTACGCCGGACCGGTTCGCCAAATCATTCCACGTAATGGCTCTTTCCCGGCAAAGCATCCGAAACCGCCGGACAACCGCATCCTTAATCGACATTTGTATCACCTCAACTTTATTATATAGATAATTTCGCATCTGCGTATACGCAATTGCGTAAATCGCAAAAACCTTCTCCGTTGTTTTCTACCAACACCGCAACGGAATCGTCTTTTCCCTCTTGTTTTACGCGTCGAAATATGCTATAATAGAGGACGAAAATGCGGCAGAGCCGCTATGGAGGGAACAGCATGACAGAACTTTATCCATTCAGATTATCCAGTGTCACCAAATCGCCCATTTGGGGCGGGACCCGGCTGCTGCGCGACTGGGGCAAGGAATCGGCTGCCGCGACGGTTGGCGAAAGCTGGGAGCTGACGGTCCGGAAGAACGAAAAGAGCGTCATTCTGGACGGTCCGCTTGCCGGAAAGACGCTGGAAGAGGTCATCGCGGAGACAGGAAGCGCGCTCATTGCGCCCGACTGGTGCGAGCCGACCTTCCCGCTCCTGATTAAGCTGATTGATGCCGCCGACCGGCTGTCGGTTCAGGTCCACCCGGACGACACCTATGCCGCGCAGGCCGAGCACGACCGCGGCAAAACCGAGATGTGGTACATCGTGGACGCCGACCCGGACGCCGAGATTGTTTGCGGTCTGCGCGAAGGCATCGGGCGCGCGGAATTTGCCGCTGCGGTCCGCGCCGGGAAGATTGACAGCGTTCTGCACCGCCAGAAGGTCAAGCCGGGCGAGACCTACTTCATTCCGGCGGGGCTTCTGCACGCCATCGGGCGGGGCATCCTGATTGCGGAGATTCAGCAGAACTGCGACCTGACCTACCGGGTATACGACTACGACCGCAAGGGGGCTGACGGCAAACCGCGCGAGCTGCACGTGGAGAAAGCGCTGGATGTTGTGCGTCCCTTCACGGAGGAGGAGATCAACGCCATCCGCTTTTCCCGGCGTTCCGACGCGCTGGCTGACGGCGAAGTGCTTGCCGACTGCGAATTTTTCCGGGTGGAGCGCCTGAAGCTGACCGGTCAGACCGTCACGCTGCCGGATTACGCAGGCATGCGGCATCTGCTCTGCGTGGACGGTGCCGCGACGCTCTCCTGCGGCGGGACCGATTATGCCGTTGCGAAGGGCGGCAACCGCGAAAGCTGGTTCCTCCCCCCGCATCTCCCGCTGACGGTCACCGGAACCGCCACGCTTATCTTCTCTGCCGTCTGACCTTCTGCGCCAAAACAGCGCCGCGCGATTGCACGTTTTGCAACCGCACGGCGCTGTTTTGATGTCCGTTTTGCGCCGACAGAATCTGACATCCCCCGTGCCCGGCGCATATACTGACACCGAGGAAGGCGCGGCTCGCCGCCGTCTGCCTTCCATCAGACAGGGGGATGTCCGGCGCAACCGCGCGTCCCCCGGAAAGGGTAAACAAATGGCACAATTCACAAACCAGGCACAGCTTTCCTATAACAACTCCACGGTCAGCTCAAACGTTGTGACCGGTCAGCTCCAGGAGGTGCTCTCCGCGACCAAGACGGCTGTAAACGTCTCCTATCGCGTTGGTGACACCGTGACCTACGCGCTGAACCTGATCAACTCCGGCACGACCGCGCTGACCGGTCTGACCGTCACCGACAACCTCGGTGCCTACAGCCCGGAGACCGGAACGACCTATCTGCCGCTTTCGTATGTGGAGGATACCGCCCGGTATTTCATCAACGGTGTTCCGCAGCAGGCACCCAACGTCACAGCCGGTGATTCGCTTGTCATCAGCGGCATCACGGTTCCCGCCGGAGGCAACACCACCGTTCTTTACGACGCGCGTGTGAACGGCTATGCGGACCCCACCGCGACCGGCACGCTGACCAACACCGCCACCGTTGCGGGCGGCGGCATTTCATCCCTGACCGCAACCGCAACGATTCCCGCGAACACTGCGGCGCTCCTGTCGATCACCAAGTCCGTCTCCCCCGTCCCCGTTGTCGAGAACGGTCTGCTGACCTACACGTTCCGCATTGAGAACACCGGCAGCACGGCTGTTGATGCGGGCGGCAATATCACCGTCACCGACACCTTCCTGCCGATTCTGAACGGCATCACCGTGACGCTGGACGGCACCGCTCTGGTTGTCGGAACCGACTACACGTATGACGAAACGACCGGCGTTTTCGCCACCGTTCCCGGCAGGATCACCGTCCCTGCGGCAACCTACACGCGCGGCGAGGACGGCGTTTTCGTCGTTGCCCCCGGCGCCGCCACGCTGGTGGTTTCCGGGACTGTTTAAAGTTTAAAGAACAGGACGCAGGTTAGGGCAAGGACCGGGACCTTGGGCTTTGCCCTAACCCAGGGAGCTTGGGAGGGATGCAACGCTGAACGGCTGGGTATTGCGTGGTTCATGCTGTTTTTGTCCGTCTTGGATAGCGGGTGACTGACTTGCCTCTGACCATCACTATCCAAGACGGATGAAAAGAGTATAGTATTGCTTTTTCTCGCCGCGATTTTTGCGGGCGCGATAAGGGATCGTATCGGTGTTGAACCCCTTTTGCAGAAGCGCGTCACCGACATAGCGCTCGTTTCCGATGATATAACGAATTGTCCCCGGATGCCAACTCAGAAAGCGTTTTCTGCTGACCGGCTCAAAGGTTCTTTCCGATTCGTTGAGGATTTCGGCAATCGACTGGCACCCGTAGCCCTGCAGATACAGGTCAAAGATTCTGCGCACCGTTTCCGCTTCGGGTTCCTCTACAGTCAGCTGCCCATCCTTGAACCGGTAGCCGAGCGGTGCGTGCGTTCCGAAATACTCCCCGCACGCCATGCGCTTCTGAATGCTCCATCGGGTGTTGCGGGAAATGTTCTCGGATTCCTGCTGTGCATGGAGTCCGGGAAAGGTCAGAATCATTTCTGCGTTTAGTTTGTCGGTGTCAATCCCCTGTTCCTCGAAGTAAATGCTGACGCCGAGTGATTTCAGAAGCCGGACGGTTTCCAAAAACTCCTTCGCATTCCGCGACAGCCGGGAAACTGACTTGGTGATGATGCGGTCGACCTTCCCCTTTGCGCAGTCCCGAAGCAGACGGTTCAACTCGTCCCGCTTCTGCATGGAGGTCCCGGACAACCCTTCGTCGGCATAGATGTCGACCAGTTCGTATTCCGGGTGCGTTCCGACATACTCGGTGTAATGCCGGATTTGCGCCGCGAAGGAATGCAGTTGATCTTCAGACGGGCTTGACACCCGACAGTAGGGAGCAAGGCGGATTTTCTGTTTTACCGCTTCTGCCGTCTCCGGCGCTTTCAGTTCTGTAACTGTAACCGTTGTCTGCATCGGCTCTCACCTCCTATCTCAAATCTCTAATGATTTATATACTACAACAATACCACAAGTCCATGCGAATATCCAGCCCAAACGAGAACAAACCGAAAAGTTAGCAATTCAGACATACGCTCTCACGCCGAACCGTGCTGCACAGGAAAGCAGGGTGCGGTCGTGCTCCGCAGCGGTCAGCAGTTCCATTTCCAACAACAGCCGCAGCAGGTTGCGGCAGTAGGCGTAGCGGATTTTTGCCTCCACTTCCGCCATCCGAAGTTTTGGTCCGTAAAGGGGTATCTCTTTCATATCGGCTCCTTTCTGCCATAGAGAAAACCACCCGTTTGTACGAGTGGTTTTCATAATATTGGGATGTCATGCATTGGAGGTCAATTTCTAAATGAGATTGACTTTTACTTCAGGATTTTCCAAGATCCAGTCTTATCCGGACCAATGTGATCAAGGTATCCCTTCTCTTTCAATTTTTTGATTGTGCGGAATACCGTGCTCCTGTGCTTTCCGGTCTGATTGGCAAGGGTATCTGCGCTGACAGTAATGAGGTATTCCATCCGTGCGGCGAACAGAATGCCTTTGACCTCTTCCTGCACGCGGCGGATGTCTCCCAATTTCTCAACGGTCGGCATCAGCGTGTCTTTCAGCGTTCTGTCGTTCTGACAGGCAATCAATGTCTGGCACCACTCCCGAAAGACGGTGTTGTCAATCTTCTCCGCGAGATTCCGGATTGCACCCGTCACGCTCGCCGACACACAGGAGGTCTCGGTCACGAACACCGCGAACACCTCCCGCACGGGCGGCTTGAGGTGCGGCAGATTCTCGCGCACGGCGGCGGTCAGATCATCCGTCCGGAGATAACTGGTCGTCATGACCGACAGCGCGGTTTCCAGTTCCTCGCGCAGTTTCTGCCTGTAAAGCGACACGGTACGCAGCGCAAACCCGAACGGAATCAGGGCAAACCCAACTGCCAGCACAGGCGCGATGAACGCATTCCCGATGGCAAGGGCAATCACGCCACCGACGAAAAACAGCACCAGTGACAGCGCGCAGGCAACGGCGAACGCCCCGCCCTTTCCGGTTGCGGCGAGTGCGT
>USMO01000132.1 GCA_900555785.1 uncultured Eubacteriales bacterium
TGCAGCCATCCGCCCCGTCAAAGACGGCTGCGGAGGTGGTATAGTTGCTGGTATCAAAGCCGACAAAGAGCGTCTCGCTCATGCGTTGCGGTCCTCTCCGGGCTGTGCCGCGCTCTCCCCGGCTTCTGCTGTCTCGGGCTTTCCTGCCTCCAGCTCGACCTTGACGCCGTTGAGCACACCGTTGACGAATGCTTTCGCCTTGGGGTCATCGAACTTCTTGTCCAGCTCGATTGCCTCGTTGACGGCAACCACCATCGGCACGTCCCGCCCCCATTGCATCTCGTACACGCACAGGCGCAGGATGTTGCGCGACACCGGGGCGATGCGGTCGGTCCGCCAGCCGTTTGCATGGCGCGCGATCATTGCGTCGATCTCCCCCAGCTTTTCCCGCACGCCGAAGTAGGTTCGGCGAATGTATTTGTCGTCTTCAAAGTCCCTGTCCTCCTGCGCGAGGTCATAGATCTCCTGCGGGGTCATCTCTGCGTGAAATTCGGTTTCGAACAGGAGCCGGAAGACCTCTTCGCGCGCCTCGCGCCGTTTGATTGTTGCCATTTGGGTTGATCCTTTCCTTGCGGATCCGCGTGTATGTGCCGCAGTATCCCATTGTATAGTATACCTTATATTATACAATCAAAAAAATGAAAAGTCAACAGGAAAAATGAATATCCGGCGTTTTTTATGCAAGTTTTTTGTTTTGCATCCCGGCTTTTGTAAATTTTTTGCCAAACCTCTTGCAAAGTCGGCAGATGTATAGTATCATATGAAGCAGGAAATACTTTTTTTCGAGGAGTCGACCGTTATGAAACAACTTCTGAACCGTCTGTCGCTTGGGACCTGCGTATGGTTTACCCTGCTGGCGCTTGCGTTGATGCTCATTCGCGCCATTGTCAGCGGCATTGACGGGGGCATTATCGAAATATCCCGTTTTCTTCTGCTTCTGCCCTGCGGGCTGTTTCTCTCCGGTGCCGGTTTGGTCCGGCGTCAGGCGGCGCTTTCCGGCTGGCTGCGGCTCCTGCTCCACTATCTTCTCACAACACTCGCGTTCTTCCTCTTTCTCTGGCTGCCATCCGGCGGGCATACTGCCGCGAAAAATCTGCTGGCGATTGCCTTTTTCACGCTTGGCTATGCGTTGATTCGCGGGCTGATCCGGCTGGTCTGCCATCGGTTCCGCAGCATTCGGGAGGAAGATTGACGCACCATTGGTGGCGTTATGAAAAAACGGCTTTTTCCTGTTCTGTTCTCGCTGCTGCTCCTATGCGGCAGCTTTCCGGCGGTTGCGGATGCTGCCGACCCGGTCTCCCGGATGTTTTTTTTCGGGGAATCGACGACATCGCATCTCGCTCTGCGCGGCGGCATTGACCCCTCTCACGTTTGGGCGAATCCCAGCGGCACGATGAAGCTGGATTCCGGCATTCTCTCGCGTCCGCTGGTCGATCACGCAACCGGGCGCGTCTGCACGGTATCGGAGTTGGCTGCCGCCTACCGTCCGGAGTTCTTGGTTCTGTCCTTTGGGTTAAACGGCGTCATGGTATATTCCGAGAAGCCGGACCTGTTTTTACGCAACTACCGCCGGTTGATTGACGCGGTACGCGCCGTCTCTCCGGAAACGCGGATTATCATTCAGTCCGTCTGTCCGGTTGCCTGCGCTTCGTGTCAGTCGGACTGGCATTTTTCGGTTTCGCCGGAGGAGATCAACCGCCGTCTCGCGTCCCTGAACGCCTGTCTGCTCTCGTTCTGCCGCGCCGACCCCTCTCTTTTGTATATTGACACGGCGTCCGCTCTGACCGATGCATCCGGTTTTCTGCGCTCCGATTTGACCACTGACGGCATTCACCTCAACGCCTCCGCGTACCGCCTTCTGCTCTCCGCACTACGGGAAGGAGTAAGGGAGTAAGACCTTGGGGCGCCGCCCCAAACCCTGCTAAGGGGGCTTCTTTCGGAGAAGCCCCCTTAGAACCCCAAGAACTTGAACAAGGTGAGGGTTATGGCTTAATTTTTGGTGCGTGCTGATTTGGTGTAGCCGGGTGGAGTGTGCGAAATTAGAAAGAAAAAAGTGAAAAATGAAATATGGAGGACGCATGAAACGAATCATGATTATTCTCTGCGTGATTTTCTGCGGGTTGGGAATTACCGGCTGCGGGAAGGTCACGCCGCGCAATTATCTGACCTCGCTTTCCGCTGCAGAACTTGCCGATGCTGCCGGGGACGGTCTTGACGGCGAGTACCGCACCGCCGATGCGGATTATCTTGCGGATTACGTCATGCTGCCGCAATCGGGGTACACCCTTTGTGTGCGCATTTCGACAGCCGGAGACCGCATTGACGAGTATGGCATTCTGCATTCGGACATTGGAACCGAAGAAGCCGCGCGCCTGCTCCGCGAATACCTGACCCGCTCCTACGAGCAAAACCGCGCTTTTTACGATTCCTATATTCCAACCGAGACCCCCAAGTTGCGCGACGCCGAAGTCCGCGTTTTCGGCGACTACGTGGTTTACGCCATCCTCTCCCCCGAGGAGCGCAGCACGCTCTTCGCCCGCGCCGAGGCTTGCCTGACGGAATGACCGCCCGGCATCAATCCGACAATCCAACAAAATCAGGAGGAACAGAATGGACACCAATGCAAAACTTGCACAGCTGCTTCGCGACAACGGCTGGACGACCTATCGGTTGGCGGTGCAGAGCGGGCTTTCGGAATCCACCATCGCCAATATTTTCAAGCGGAACACTGTTCCCTCCATTCCTATGCTGGAAGCGATCTGCGGCGCGTTCGGCATCACGCTGACGCAGTTTTTCGCAGAGGGTGACCTGGTTGAAATAACCCCGGACCTCCGGGAGCTATTTGACAGCTGGGTCTCTCCCCCGCGCAGAAAAAAGCAGCCCTGCAGGTCCTGCGGGCAATGAACCAATAAAAAGCGCCTCTGCCCTTCCCCGTCAAGGGGTCAGGCAGAGGCGTTTTTGGGGTTCGCGATGCGTCATACGACAGCAATGGGGCAACAGTTCGCTTTCGGTTACTGAAAATCCCCGCTGTGCGCAAGGAAAAAATCATGGTATGCTTTTACGCATTCCAACTCCGTCCATTTTCGTTCGGCGGGCGGCGTCTCGTCAATATTGTACAGGAGCGCGCCGCGCAGGGAAAGCAGAAACGGAGAGTGGGTGGAAATGACGAATTGACAGCCGTAACTTCTCACCGAATCCTCAATAAAATATTTCAACTGCAATTGATTTTGCGGCGACAGGCTGTTTTCCGGCTCGTCCAGAAGATACAAAGCATTTTCCTGAACGGAATCAACAAAATAGGACAGCGCGCTCTCACCGTTTGAACGCTCCTGTATATTTCGCATCAGGTTTTCTTTCAGGAAGCGGGATTGGCTGCGGTTCTTGTTTCGCATATCCCATACCCGTTTCCAGCGCTCATAATCATCCAAGCCCTGCAGGCGGTTCGGCTCCGCATCCAAACCGTTTTCCGCAATATATTCCTGAATCAGATTCGACCGTTTGCTGTCGATTCCGTCGTTAATCCGGCGAATATCGAGCACCTTTTCAAAAACGCCGTCGCTCGTGATGATCTTGCTCTCCGGCGGAATCGCTCGGTCTAACTGATAGTCACACATGCCGACGTAGTCCTCAAAAAAGTCGGAGCGGTTAAACGGAGTGCTTCGCTCAAGAGCCAGCTTTTCCGCAATGATATTCAGGATACTGCTCTTACCGCTCCCGTTATTGCCACAGAATATTGTGATGTCCGAAAAAAAGAACTCGGGCAGTTCGCGATACTGGAACAGTTGGAACGGATAATAGGTCGTATAGCAGGTTTTCTTGACTTTGATATTATCCTTATCCGAAAAATAATTCTCCTCATCTTCTCTTGTCGGCATTTGAAAATTCATTAAATATATCATAAGACCGCCCTTTCACTCTTGATTTTGTCTCAAAAACTTCCTGATACTTCGGCTGACTGTATTGTACCATGTTTTTGTAAAAAAGTAAATGCTGTTGCCCTGGACTTTTCGCTTCCGCCGCTTGACAGAATGCGGTTTTGCGTGTACAATATAGGATAACAACAGTATACGAGGAGGATTTTCGCTATGAATGATTGCCTTTTCTGCCGCATTGTCGCCGGTGAGATACCCTCGTCCAAGGTGTACGAGGACGACACGGTATACGCCTTCCGGGATATAAATCCCATGGCGCCCGTGCATATCCTGATTGTTCCCAAGGCGCACCTCGCGTCCGCCGCCGACATTACCGCTGACAACGCCGCGCTGGTTGCCCACATCTTCGCGGTCATCCCGCAGATTGCCGCCGCCGAAGGGCTGACCAACGGCTTCCGTGTCGTGACCAACAGCGGAGCCGACGCCTGCCAGTCTGTCCCGCATCTCCATTTTCACCTGCTGGGCGGAGCAAAAATGGCAGACCGGATGGCGTAACGGATCGGCGTATCGCCGGCGGATTCAGGACTTCTCCGCAGCGCGGGAGAGTCAGGGGAGCCGCAGGCTCCCCTCACCGGATGCGCCGCGCCTCGGTGTAGAATCGCTTGTCCTCCGCGTGACCCATAGAGAATGTCTTGCGCGGGAGCGCACCGTCCGAGATAACCGTGGAGAACAACTCCTGCTTGCGCATTCCGTCAAAGAGAATGGCAACGGCATCCGGACGTGCCGCAAGGGCACGGGCTGTATCCTCACCGTGAATATAATCCACCGATGCCCCGGCAGGGGCGTTTTTCATATACCCGTCAAGGAACGCC
>USMO01000133.1 GCA_900555785.1 uncultured Eubacteriales bacterium
CCGACAGCCCGGGAGTCAGCGTCGGCGGGGCACCGTTCAACCGCTCGGCAATCCTCCCGAATCCGGACCCCGAACCGCCGCCGGAGACGGATTCGGAGGAGACGCCTGTACCGCCGGAGATTCGGCGGTGGTATATTTTCCCGCACCCACGCATAGGATAGCACGGGTGCGGGTCAAGACAGCACCCATGGGAGGTGCTGTTTTTGTATCGAAAGCAATACGGCCGCATGACAACGCTTGCCTGGATGAGCGCGGAGATGCGGCAGACCAGCCTGGCGTTTGGGGTGATTGTCGGGTGCCTGTGCGCCATTGCCTATGTCATTGTGCGCAGTACCAGCGGGAACCCCTATGGTGTGATGCTCGCGCTGGGGATTTCCGACCTGGTGCCGCCGGTCTGGCTGATGACGGCGCTGCGCTTTCTGTCCTTTCTGACGGTTGGCTGCGCGGCGGGGCTGGTGCTGGGCTGGCGGGAGCGCGGCTGCGCGGGTGAGAAGTACCGCGGGGGGATGTTCTTCCTGCTCCTGGTCGGGCTGGAGCTTTGCTGGTACCCAACGCTGTTCGTCTCGGCGCTGGTGTTCCTGGCAGTGCTGGAGGCGCTGACGATTCTGGTTCTGTCACTGCTGGTGACCGTCAGTTTCCTGCGCGTCAGCCGTCTGGCGGGCATTGTGCTGGTCTTTCACAGCGTCTGGGTTGTCTACTTAATGATCCTGACTTTCGCAATATTTTTCCGTAATTGATAGTATTTGCGCAAAAATAGACTTTTTATCACAGAAAATTTTGCCCAAACCGGAAAAACTTCGTCGAAGCCCTTGACAAACCGAGAAAAGTATGGTATAATAGGGTATCCTGAAGGGAAGGAACGAAAAGCGACTGTCTGTCGGGGCAGAGCTGAACGGTATTCTGTGATGAAAACGTTGTCACGCATTCTACTCTACACAATTGATGTAATCGCTTTGCTGCTGGGGCTTGACTGCGCCATCCGTACTGCTGCGGTTGACAGCGGAATCCTGAACTACAGCGGTCAGGGGCGGAACGAGTACGGGCGCTGATGACAGTATCAGGCGCTCCCATGAGCTTTGCGGCTTTTGGGAGCGCCTTTCTTTTTTAGGGGGCTTCTCCGAAAGAAGCCCCCTAAGCGGGGTTCGGGGCAGCGCCCCGAGATCTCACCCCTGCCAAAATCCCGAGCGCGATTGCCTGGGCGAGCTGCTGGCGGTAGGCATCGGAGGCGAGATCGGCGGCTTCGGCGGGGTTGGAGAGAAAGCCGCACTCAATCAGAATCGCGGGCTGCTGCAGGTGGTAGAGCAGATAAATGTTGCTGCCTGCCTGCTTCGTCTTGCGCGTGTTCTCCGGCTGCAAACGGGAGCGAACCTCCTCCTGAACCGCGCCGGCAAGCACCGCAGAGCGTGCGTCGTTGGGAGAGTACCAGACCTGAAGCCCGTGAACCTGCTTCTGCGGAAAGGCGTTCATGTGAATGCTGACGAAAAACGCGCCGGGGGTCTCTTCAGCGAGCTTTTGCCGTGCGCGGAGGTCCAAAGCCTTTTTGCGCCCGCGGTAATCAACCGTCCGGTCGTAAAGCAGAATATCGGTGTCGCGCGTCAGAATCACCCGGACCCCACTTGCCTCCAGCAGGTCGCGGATGCGGAAGACCAGGTCCAGATTGACCACCTTTTCCTGTAACCCGTCCGCACTGACCGCGCCACCGTCCTCGCCGCCGTGCCCGGCATCCAGAATGACCACAGGCTCCCCGCCGTCCGCATCCGTTCCGGCAGAGCTTGCGCGGCTTGCCAGAAGCCCGGGCAGCGCAAATCCCAGGCAGAGCGCCGCCAGCAGCAGGACCGACAAAAGAACCCGAATCGATTGCGGCATTTCCTCACCTCCCTCCCTCCAGTTTACGCCGCAGGAAGGGGAGATATGACCCGACATGAAATCCGGCTGAAAATTCCGTTTTCCTCTTGAAAAAAAACGGGTTTTGTGATAGAATATACCCAAGCATTCTGAAAGGGGACAAAAAAATGGAAGTAAAGCTATGGGAGAACGAAATTCCGTATGCAACGGAAGGCGCGGATACGCCGAATCTGATGCATCTTTACCTGATACCGACCGACAAGCCGCTGCCCTGCGTGATGGTGTTTGCAGGCGGTGGCTATCACTGCCGCGCGGCGCACGAAGCGGAGCCGATTACCAATTTCTTCAACAGCCGGGGCTTTCACGCGGTGCTCGTGGATTATCGCGTGTCACCCAACCACTACCCGGCAGGGCTTGCCGATGCACAGCGGGCGGTCAAACTTATCCGGCATCATGCCGCAGAATGGAACATTGACCCCGAGCGGATTGTGACCTGCGGTTTTTCTGCCGGTGGGCACTTGGCAGCGTCCACCATCCTCTATCCCGATCAGTCGCTGGAAGAGCACACCCCGGACGAGGTGGACGGCGAGAATCCGATGCCGAACGGCGCCATTCTCTGCTATCCGGTCATTTCGGTCGGCCCGGAGTTCGGGCATGTCGGCAGCGGGCTCAATCTGCTGGGAAAGAAAAAATATGAGACAGACCGGGAAGCCTACGACCTTCAGCGCAAGGTCACGGACAGCACGCCGCCGGTCTTCCTGTGGCATACCTCGGACGACAGCTGCGTCAACGTCAAAAACTCGCTCGTTTTCTGCGAGGCACTGCGGGATCATCAGGTCCCCTTCGAACTGCACGTTTACCCGCACGGGAGACACGGCATGGGACTTGCCGACTGGACACCGGATGCCAGCGGATGGACCAATCTTGCCGCAGACTGGATTCTGCGGAATATTAAGCCGGAGAAAGAATCGTGAAAATACTGATTGCCGGAAGCGGCAAACTGGGCGAGACACTTGCCAGACAACTTTGCACGGAGGAGCACGACGTGACGCTGATCGATTCCGACCAGAGCGTGTTGGAATCGGGACTGAACCGTTACGATGTGATGGGCATTAACGGAAACTGCGCATCCATGGCGGTGCTGCGGCAGGCGGGGGTGGAGAATGCCGACCTGCTGATTGCCGTGACCGGGAGCGATGAGGTCAACCTGCTGTCCTGCACCACCGCGCACTATATCAACCCGGAGATGCATACCATTGCCCGGATCCGGAACCCCGAATACGCCGACCAGGCATACACCATGCGCGACGCCTTTGCGCTGTCGATGATTGTGAACCCCGAGCGGCAGGCGGCAACCGAAATCGAGCGGCTGCTGCGCTACCCGGGCTTTCTCAAGCGCGACACCTTTGCCAAGGGGCGCATGGAGATTGTGGAACTGAAAATCGACACGGGCAGCAAGCTCTGCAACGTGACCCTGAGCAGCCTGAATGTGCTGGTCAAATGCCGGGTGCTGGTCTGCGCGGTCCTGCGGGACGGCAAGGCGATTGCACCGGACGGCAACTTTGTGCTGCACGCGGGGGACCGCGTTTTCGTCACGGCACCGACCGAGGTGCTTTCGGAAATGCTGAAGAATCTCGGCATCGTGACCCATCGCGCCAGCCGCGTGATGCTCATCGGCGGGGGCAAAATCAGCTACTATCTGGCGCAGGCGCTGGAGGAAAGTCACCTGGACGTGCAGCTGATTGAGCGCGACCCCGACATCTGCATCCAGCTGGCGAAGACCCTGCCCGGAACGACGGTCATCCAGGGCGACGCGGCCGACCGCTCGGTGCTGGATACTCCCCTCACGGTGGGCGGCGTCGTTTACGGCCGCGGCGTGGGAACCCATTCGATCAGCCGTATGCTGTTCGGGCTCGGCGGCGACGTTCTGCTCGGCATAAAAGAGATCGCGCCGAAATACAAGAACAAGCTCATCGCGCTCGGCACTTTCGCGTTTCTGATAGGGCATTTCTTCTACCTTGCGTCCTTTTACAAAGCGGAGATGCGCAAGGGCGATGCTGCCCGTGCGTTCGACGTCGACTTGTCCGGCCTGGACAAAGTCCTGCTGCTGGTCGAGGAGGCCGGCGACGGGATCATGTACGACCATGCCGACTGGCTGGAGGTGAAGATCACCACGCGCGGAGAGGTGGAGCCCCTGTCCGTCTGGGCCAGGCCAATCTCCAAGGGTAAATATATCCTGACCCCCGCGAGCCCCGAAACGCCGCAGATCAACAATCCGCTCGTATACGGCGCCCGCCCGGGCAATCCCTTTCTGATGCCTGTCATGGCCAGCGGCAAACGCCCGATGGCGTACGGGGCGCAGGGGCTTCCCGAAGGGCTGGAGCTCGATCCCCGTACGGGCCTGATAACGGGCCGTGTGCCCGCCGAAGGGGATTTCAGGGTGCTGCTGACAGCGGAGAATGCCCTCGGGAAAGCCGAACGGGAGATATTGCTGAAAATAGGGCCGCAAATCGCCCTGACTCCGCCCATGGGCTGGAACAGCTGGAATTGCTGGGGGTTCTCGGTCGACGACGCGAAGGTGCGCGATGCCGCCCGCGCCATGCACGAAAAACTCCTGGCCTACGGATGGACGTATGTCAATATCGACGACGGATGGCCGGCGGATACGCGTTCGGCCGACGGCAGGCTCCTCCCGAACGAAAAATTCCCGGATTTCAAAGGCCTCAGCGACTACGTCCACTCCCTTGGGCTCAAATTCG
>USMO01000134.1 GCA_900555785.1 uncultured Eubacteriales bacterium
CCCGCGGCGCGCACGGCGCCGAAAACGCAGCCCCCGGCGCACCACGCAACAACAACAACAACAACCGTGGCGGACGCTTTGGCGGCGACAAGGGCGATTACGTCCCCAGCGCACCGCGCGAGACCTTCAAGGCGCAGCCGATTGTGCGCGGCGCCTCGACAAATGTCAACCCTGACGGCACGCTGAAGGGGCCGCGCGTGGTCAACACCCGCGGCACCGAGGGCAACGTCGACCTCTCCAAATACGACGAGAAACTGGACACCTTTGCAACCGACCGCGAGAACAACCTGCGCGGCGGCAAGCAGCAGGTGAAGAAAGCGCCGCAGCAGCAGTCCGGCATGCCCGGTAAGGGCGGCAAAATACAGGGCGGCAAGCAGCCCTTCCAAAAGGGCAAGGGCGGCAAGCGCCCGGCAATGCAGTCGCCGGTGATCAAGCGCCCGACCGCAATCGAGCTGCCGGATGACATTCTGGTCAGCCAGCTGGCATCGAAGCTGATGGTTACAGCCGGGGAAGTGGTCAAGAAACTCTTCCTGATGGGCATGATGGTGACGGTCAACCAGAGCATCGATTTCGATACCGCTGCACTGGTTGCAGACGAATTCGGTGTAACGGCTTCGCACGAAGTGGTGGTCAGCATTGAGGACCGCCTGTTCGACGATGCGCAGGATTCCGAGGAGCAGCTGGTTCCCCGCGCCCCGGTCGTTTGCGTCATGGGTCACGTCGACCACGGCAAAACCTCGATCCTCGATGCCATCCGCAACACGCACGTTACGGCAGGCGAAGCGGGCGGTATTACCCAGCACATCGGCGCTTACCGCGTCAAGGTCAAGGGCAGAGAGATCACCTTCCTTGACACGCCGGGCCACGAAGCGTTTACCGCCATGCGTGCAAGAGGCGCAATGGCAACCGATATTGCAATCCTGGTGGTTGCTGCGGATGACGGCGTGATGCCGCAGACCGTTGAAGCCATCAACCATGCCAAGGCTGCCGGCATTGACATTGTGGTTGCGATCAACAAGATGGATAAGCCCGGCGCGAACCCCGACGCAATCAAGACCGAGCTGACGAAGTACGGTCTGGTGCCCGAAGAATGGGGCGGCGATGTGATCTGCGTGCCGGTTTCGGCGCTCAAGCACGAGGGCATTGACGATCTGCTTGAAAGCGTCCTGCTGGTAGCGGATGTCAAGGATCTGAAGGCGAACCCGAACCGCCGCGCGAAGGGAATTGTCATTGAAGCGCGTCTGGATAAGGGCAAGGGTCCGGTTGCGACCGTGCTGGTCCAGAACGGTACGCTGCACAGCGGCGACATCATCATTGCGGGCACGGCGGTCGGTCGTGTGCGTTCGATGATGGACCACACCGGCAAGATGCTCAAGGATGCCGGACCGTCGGTCCCGGTCGAAATTACGGGTCTTGCGGAAGTCCCCTCCTCCGGCGACGAGTTCCAGGCGGTTGAGGATGAGAGAATGGCTCGCACGCTTGCCGACCAGCGCCGCGCACAGGCAAAGGAGGATGTCTTCAAAGCCAACGCGCGCGCCAACCTCAACGATCTGTTTGCGCAGATTTCCGAGGGTGTCAAGACGTTGAACGTCATTGTCAAAGCCGATGTGGGCGGTTCCGCAGAGGCTGTCAAGCAGTCGCTGGAGAAGCTCTCCTGCGATGAAGTCAAGGTCCACGTCATTCACGCGGCGGCGGGCGGTATCACCGAGGGCGATGTCACCCTTGCGGCTGCCTCCGATGCAATCATCGTCGGCTTCAACGTGCGCCCCGACAAGACCGCGCTGGATTCTGCCGAGCGCCAGAAGGTGGACATCCGGACCTACCGCGTCATTTACGAGTGCATCGGCGAGATTGAAGCCGCAATGAAGGGCATGCTCGCGCCGAAGTTCAAAGAGGTCCTGCAGGGTCACGCCGAAGTGCGCCAGACCATCCACGTGCCGAACGTCGGCACCATCGCCGGCTGCTACGTGCAGGACGGCAAAATCACCCGTCAGTCGCAGATTCGTGTCCTGCGCGACAGCGTCGTGATCTTCGAAGACAAGATCTCCTCCCTCCGCCGCTTCAAGGACGATGTGAAGGAAGTCGCCTCCGGCTATGAGTGCGGCATCGGCGTCGAAAAGTTCAACGACATCAAGGTCGGCGACATCCTCGAAGCCTTCGTCATGGAACAAATCCCGGTGTAAGGACCTCGGGGCGCCGCCCCGAACCCCGCTTAGAACCTTCTTGAAATGAAGGAAAAATTGGATTGCGGGCAATCCAATTTCTAAGAACCCCCAAGAACTTTTCACTAAAGGGGTATTTACCGTAATTTGTCGGTGATTCGCCTACCCAAACAGGTGCGATAGCCGATCAATGTCCCCTCTTCGAACCTCCCCAACGACCCCAAACCTTTCCTGAGCCGGGTTCCCTTAGCGCAGCCAAACCCTCAGCGCACTGTGAACCAAACCCGGCTCAGGAAAGTTCGGGAGAGATGGGAGAGGTTTGGAGAGGGAAGAGAACCACTCCGAAAGGGTTCTCCTCCCTCTCCAAGGTCTTCCCCCACATCTCCCCCGAAAAAAAGGAAAAGTCATGCGACATGAAAAATCATGCGGGGCGCTGGTAACGCGGCGCGACGCGAATGACGGACAACTGTATATTCTGATGATCCGTCATCGAGCGGGCGGGCACCGGTCATTTCCCAAGGGACACATGGAGAAGGGCGAGACCGAAACAGCGACCGCCATGCGCGAGGTCGAGGAAGAGACAGCGGTCAGAATCACACTGACGGCAAACGAAGGATTCCGGCGAACGGTGCACTATTGCCCCATGCCGGGAGTCAAAAAAGAGGTCGTCTACTTCCTGACCGAAACAAAGCAAAGCGAAATCCACCCCCGGGAAGGCGAAATTGCCGAGGTCGAGTGGGTCCCGCTGGCAAACGCGGAGGAAGCACTGACGCACGAAAACGACCGTAAGGTCCTGCGCGCGGCAATGCGGGTCCTGCGCACAAAAAGCCGGAAAGCAGCATATCCTTTAGCAGAAACCAACTGCGAAAAGGGAGGAAAAGCAGATGAAAATGATCGTCTGGCGGGCTCCAAAGGTCCTCGCGCCGCTGCTCCGGGCTCTGTTTTCAGGAAAAAAACAAAAATCAAAAAAGCAGGAGACCGCAAGCCGGAAATAACCGGCGAGGGTTCCCGCAAGAAAGGATGAAAAAAATGAGATACAGAATTAGACTTGACACCATGAGCGACGTCAACAACTTCGTCAAAATGGCAAGCAAAAATCCCGGAAAAATCACCCTGACCGACGGCGAAAACTTCTCGGTCAACGGTAAATCCCTCCTCGGCGCAATGTACACGATGGAGTGGAACCAGGTTTTCTGCGAGTCGGAAAACGAAATCTATCGCCTTATCAAAGACTACATCGTCGACGATTCCGACCCCCAGCCCGAGCAGGAGTGAGTGCCGGAGGGGAAAACGGAAGACCTTGGAGGAAGAAGGGACCCCCTTTCGGAGGGGGTCCCTTCTCCCTCCAAACCTCCCTCATCCTCCCCGAACTTTCCTCAGCCTGGGGTGTTTTACGGTGCTTCTGAACTTTCCGTGCTGCGTGGCAAGACGCGGTGCGCTGGATGGGCGCGGAACACCCCCGGCTGAGGAAAGTTTTTGGATGATTCGGGCGGTTCGGAATTTCATAAAAAGAGCGGCTATCGCACTCGTTACGTGTGCGGTAACCGCTCTTTTTGCCCTCCGGGCAAAAATTCGCTGTCATTCGGTTATCATTCTGGAGTGTTATACTATAAGAGTCGACAAACGCCCAAAAACCTGATACAATAAAGGAAATCAGAAAACTCTCCCTTCATCCTCCAAACAGCGCGCGTAGTCCTTCGGAGCCGGCGTAGAAGATCAGGGACATGATCGAGCAGGCGATCAGAATGCCGAGCGCAACTGCGGGGAGGGCTTTTTTCCAGTTCTGCTCCAGGGCAGCGGAAATCAGAGAACCGGTCCACCCGCCGGTGCCGGGAAGGGGGACCGCAACAAAGAGCGTTACCCCCCAGTAAGCGTACTTTTCAATCGTGCCTTTGTGTTTCTCCACCTTCCGGTCCAGCCAAAGCGCAATCCGACGAAAGAATTTCACGCGCCCGTTCCGCATCCAGGAGAGAATTTTGCGAATCAGAAGTAGGATAAACGGGATCGGCATCAGATTGCCCGCAAATGCCAGCAGGAAGGTCTGCCACCAAGGGAGCCCCAGCGCCCAGCCGAGTGGGACTGCCCCGCGACATTCGATAATCGGCAGCATCGCGCAGAAAAACACGCACAGCTCCCGTCCGACCGTATCGAGAAAGAACGATTTGATTGCATCCGTCACAGTTGCATCCTCCGATTTTTCAATTGCTTACAGTATAGCACATTCGCGCGCATTTGTCAAGTTTTTTTGCAGGGGACTTGCAATTGCGGGCGTTTTCTGGTATACTGTTAAACGGTACAGGAAGGAGTGGTAGCATGGATTGCAGAGAAGAGGAAAAACGGACGGCGCTGCTGCTGGGCATGGCGGCGCTGGAAA
>USMO01000135.1 GCA_900555785.1 uncultured Eubacteriales bacterium
GCAGGGGCGCCAGCAGGCGGGATCTCCGATGGACAGAGGCAGTGAAGTCAGCCACTATCTAAGACGGACGAAAAGAGCATCATCTACGTTCCAAACACCCCTCTACAACACGCCGCCCCCAATCCCAGTATCTCCCCACCCCTCCGCAAAACCAACAACAGCCGACAGAGAACCCTCTCTGCCGGCTGAAATCATGCCGTTTTTGGCTTTTTCTTCTTCATCACGAACAGCGCCAGTTCTGCGCCGGGGGCGACCAGGGCAAACGCGATGCACAGGTATACGAACAGGTTTCCGATGTAGCTATACAGCGTCCGGCTGGTGCGGAAGGACACGGGGCGAACCTCCCAGCCGTCCACCAGGGCGCCGATCTGCGCGGTCGAGGTCCCGTCCCAGAGGATCACGTCCGAAATGCCGGTGTTCGCCGCACGCACGTAGGTTCTGCCGGTCTCGATCGCCCGCAGCTGCGCCTGGTAGAGGTGCTGCCGGACCGCAGCGGAGTCGTAGAACCAGGAATCGTTGCTGGAGATCACCATCAGCCCTGCGCCGTCGCGCACGCTGTCGATTGCCAGCTGCTCATAGATGGAATCAAAGCAGATGAGCGCGCCGACCTTGCCCCATTTGGTCTCAAAGAGTGCCGGGTCGGTCCCCGGGGTCAGATCATCGTCCAGCGCCGAGAGGTCGGCAAGCGGCGGGATCAGCGCGGTAATCAGGCTGCGCAGTGGGACATACTCTCCAAACGGCACCAAATGGCGCTTGTCGTACCGCGTCCCGCTGTCAAGCCCGCCTTCCGGCGTCACGAGGAAGAGCGAGTTGTATTCGCCCCCCTCACTGTCGGTCCAGAGGGCGCCGACAATCAGGGTTGCGTTGCAGCTGCGCGACAGGTCCTCCAGCCAGGTAACCAGCGCGGAATTATGACTCAGGTCATAGGGCAGAGCGGTCTCGGGCCAGACAATCAGCTCCGCGCCCGCCTCTGCCGCTTCCCGGGTCATGTTGCCGTAAATCTCCAGTGTGCGCCGGTAGCTGTCCGAACTCCATTTATCGTGCGAGTTGATATTTCCCTGAATGATAGCGACCGATGTATCACTCGCGGTCGGCTTGCTTGGGTGGTAAAGGCACAGCAGCCCATACATATGGTTCAGATCAAACAGCACAACCGCCAGCACCAGGCAAAAGACCCGTTTGGGAGACAGGACGATGGCGAGCGCAAACAGGGCGTTGACGGCGACCAGCAGAAAGGTGACGAAATAGGAGCCGAACACCGATGCGCTTTGCAGAATCGTCAGCATCTTCACCTGTCCCAAGCAGAGCCGCCCCCACGGAACACCGGTCCATGCCAGGGTAGACGACCATTCAAACACGACCCACAGTGCGGCAAACAGGAACGGCTTTGCAATCGGATAGCGCCGGACCGCCTGCGTCCGGCAGAGTGCGGCAAACCCAAGAAAAATCAGCCCGCCCGGAATCGCCTGCAAAAGGGTCAGCCCCAGCCAGCCTGCAAAGACAACTGCGACCGAGGCAGCGTTCCCCAACCCGACAAAATCGAGCGGATAGAGGTATACAAACCAATGGTATAAGATAAAATAGAACACAAATATTGTGAAGAAGCCGTAGCGGTAAGCGCGCCACAGGGAAATTTCCCGGTCAGTCAGCCGATACAGCGCCATTGCCATTGGGATCATGCTGAACCACTCCAGCATCCCGATTTGCGGAAAGATCAGCGTCAGCGCCGTCAGCCCGGCCCCCAGCGCCAGCATCCCGCGCAAAATCCAACCTTCTCTTTTCGTCATCCGTTTCTCCTTTCCTGCAAAATAATAGTCTCCGCGAATGAATAACCCCTTCGTGAAAGTTCTGGAAGGTTCTTAGGAAACTGAATTGCTCGCAATTCAGTTTTCACTTCATTTCAAGAAGTTTCCTAAGTGGGTTTGGGCAAAGCCCAAGGTCTTACATCCCGAAATCGCGCAAAAACCAGATTTCGGACGGGGGCAATTGAACCGTTTTGCCGTCCAGATAGCCCAGCACGCCGCTCCGGTCGCGGGACCGGAACTGCAGCCGGTAGGCATAGAGCGCCTGGAACTTGTAGCCCTTTGCGCGGTCCTCGCGGTTGATTCCGTATTTGCCGTCCCCGACCAACGGGTGCCCAATGTGCGCCAGATGGGCGCGAATCTGGTGCGTCCGTCCGGTCACCAGCTCCACCTCCAGCAGCGACCGGTCGCCCGCCTCGCGCACAACGCGGTACTTGGTGATAATCTCCTTATACCCCGGGCGCTTGGTGTCGCTGACAGTTACGGTGTTGTTTGCCGCGTCCTTTCGCAGATAGCCATGCAGGGTGTCTGCCTGCTTGGGCATCCGACCGTGTACGACACAATAGTAAAACTTTCGCAGCTCGTCGTTGCGGATTTTTTCGTTCATCTCCCGCAGCGCCGCCGCATTTTTGGCTGCAATCACAATCCCGCCGGTGTTGCGGTCAATCCGGTTGCAGAGCGCCGGGGAAAAGGATTGCTCCCCTGCGGGGTCATACTCCCCCTTCTGCGCCAGATACGCCTTGATATGCAGAATCAGCGTGTTCTCTGCTGCGGCAGTGTCCTCATGCACCAGCACGCCGGGGCGCTTGTTCAGCAGCAGAATGTTTTCGTCCTCATACACAATGTCCAGCTTCGGCACAATGCGTTCCAGTGCGCCGGAGTCCTTCTCGGGCGAATCGAAAAATTCCTCCCGGATGAACAGCTGCACCTCGTCCCCCTCGCAGAGCATCTGATTCTGCTCGGCGCGGGCGCGGTTGACCTTGATTTTTTTCGTGCGGATGTATTTGTACATCAGCGACACCGGCAGCCCCTTTACGGCTTTGGACAGAAACTTATCCAGCCGCTGCCCGGCGTCGTTTTTTCCGATCTTCAGGATTCTCATAAGAAACAAGCGCGGGAAGACTGTGGGGTCTTCCCGCTCTCCTTGGCTCCGGCGCGGCGGTCAGAGCGTGCCGAAGATTCGGTCGCCCGCGTCGCCCAGACCCGGAACAATATAGGCGTGCTCGTTGAGGCGGTCGTCCAGCGCGGCGGTGTAGATGTCCACATCCGGATGCGCCTCCTGCACCTTCTTCACGCCCTCCGGAGCCGCAACCAGGCACATAAAGCGAATGTGCTTGCAGCCTCTCTTTTTGAGCATATGGAGCGCGTCGATTGCCGAGCCGCCCGTTGCCAGCATCGGGTCAACCAGAATCACAATGCGGTCGCTGATGTCCGGCGGGAGCTTGCAGTAGTATTCCACCGGCAGATGCGTTGCGGGGTCACGGTAAAGACCGATGTGTCCGACCTTTGCAACCGGAATCAGGCTCAAAAGGCCGTCAACCATTCCCAGTCCCGCGCGCAGGATCGGAACAATCGCCAGCTTCTTACCGGAAATCATCTTTGCGGTCATTTTGGTGATCGGCGTTTCGATGTTGACCTCCTCCAGCGGCAGGTCACGGGTCAGCTCATAGCCCATGAGCATTGCGATCTCCTCCAGGAGCTCGCGGAAGTCCTTGGAGCCGGTCTTTTTGTTCCGCATGATAGACAACTTGTGTGTGATCAGCGGATGGTCGATGACGTGCAATTCACTCATATCAGTTCTCCTCCTTGGGATTATCGTATCAATTATACATCCGTTTTCCCGATTTTTCAAGCCCTATTTTCAAATTCCCGCTTTTTTTTTGTAAAATTCCTTTACTTCCAGGTGAAAACGTGGTAAAATAGAAGATGAATGATCGTTTACCCGGAAGGAGACCCCATGCTCTGCTCTGATTTTTCAAGCTATACCGTCGGGCTCATCACGCTTGGCTGCAAGGTCAACCAGTATGAATCCGAAGCCATTGCCGAACGCTTTGCCGCCGAGGGCTTCACCCTGGCACACGCCGAGGAGGGCTGTGACATTACCGTCATCAACACCTGCACCGTCACAGCGGAATCCGACCGCAAAGCGCGCCAGATGATTCGCCGCGCCGTCACGGCAAATCCGGGCGGCTACATCCTGGTCACCGGCTGTCTCTCGCAGACCGACCCCGGGCAGGCAGCGGCGATTTCCGGCGTGGATTTCGTCTGTGGGAACACCGACAAGCAGACGGTTGTTGAGGCTGCCAAGCGGCTGGTCCGTCAGGGGCACAAGAACGCCCGCGCCGAGGTGCTGCACCGCTCGCTGGACGGCAGCGGCTTTGAAGAGATGACCATCACCCACTTTGACCGCACGCGCGCCTACATTAAAATTGAGGACGGCTGCGAGAACAAATGCGCCTACTGCGCCATTCCGGCAGCACGCGGACCGGTTCGTTCCAAGCGTCCCGAAGCGGTGCTGGACGAGGTGCGCACGCTGGTGTCCGGCGGCTGCCGCGAGGTGGTGCTGACCGGTATTGAGACCGCCTCCTACGGCAGAGATCTGCCGGAGGGCGCCGACCTTGCCTCCCTGCTGGAGGAGATCGACCGGATCCCCGGCATCGGGCGGGTCCGCATCCGCTCGCT
>USMO01000136.1 GCA_900555785.1 uncultured Eubacteriales bacterium
CTCGTAGCCCGACAGCACGGCTGCCCGCACCTCGAATGCGCCCTTGACCTGCTCCGGCGGTCGGATGCCGTATGCCAGCGCGTGCAGGGCGTTGAGCAGCAGGCGCAGCATGTCTCCCGCCTCCTCCCCTTCGTCGGTGACCTCGCAGGTCAGCGCACAGAGGTAGGCGGCGAGGTTCAGCCGGTCCATGTCCGTTGTCAGACCGTAAAACGGTTGGTATGCGGTTCCGTCCTTGAGGATGTACCGCATGCCCCTGCGGTAAATTTCGAAATTTCCGTAGGTATACAGCTGGCTGACCGTCATCTGCGTGCTTCGAATGGAACAGCTGCCCTTGGACAGGATGGTAATCCTTCCCTTCTCCGCTGTCAGGACCGACAGATAGCGGTTGGTTTCGTCCCCTTCCCACACCCGCACGACCACGCCGTCGATCGATTCATGCACCGCCATCGGTTGCTCCTTTCTGGGGTTATGACATAAGACCTTGGGGCACCGCCCCAAACCCTGCTAAGGGAACTTCTTGGAAGAAGTTCCCTTAGAACCTTCAAGAACTTTAAATTAGGACGTTAAACAGGGAGGGGTGCCTTGGTCTGGGATGATATGAGGGGCTGACGGTTACGTGATTCCTTTTTCTCTCGTCCGTCTAAGTTAGTGGCTGACTACTTGCCTCTGACCATCGGAGATCCAGTCGCTCACTATCCAAAACGGACAAAAGAAGTAAGCCCCCCCAAAAAACAGCGTTCCTCTTTCATAACAAAAAACTTGTATAAAAGTTCTTGGGGTTCTTAGGGGTCTTCTTTCAAGAAGCCCCCTAAGCGGGGTTTGGGGCAGCGCCCCAAGGCCTTCTCCCCCTTACTGCCTGTACCCGAAATCGCTGATGCCGCGGGCGCTGTCGCGCCAGTTTTCCTTGACCTTGACCCAGAGGTTCAGATAGACCCGGGAGCCGGTCAGGGCTTCGAGATCCTGGCGCGCGTAGGAACCGATGCGCTTCAGCGTCTCGCCGTTCTTGCCGACCAGAATGCCCTTGTGCGATTCCTTTTCGCAGAAGATTTCAGCCCGAATGCGCACCAGGTCCTCTTCCTCGCGGTATTCCTCAATCACAACCGCAACCCCGTGCGGAATTTCACGGTCAATCGTCCGCAGAATTTTTTCGCGAATGATCTCCGATGCCAGCTGACGCTGCGTCTGGTCGGTGATCATGTCCTCCTCAAAAATCCAATCCCCCTCGTGCATGAACTTCCGGCATTCGTCCAGCAGCTCGTCCACATTCTTGCCGCTCTTGGCGGAAATCGGGACCACAGCCGCAAAATCGTGAAGCGACGCATACGCCGCAATGACCTCGGCAATCTGCTCGCGGCGGCAAAGGTCCACCTTGTTCAGAGCCAGAATTGCGGGAATCCCGGTGCGCTTCAGCTGCGCAATGATCCGCTCCTCCACATCCCCTGGCTTGTAAGCCGCGTCTGCCACCAGCACCACCGCGTCACCGTCCTGCATGGAACCGGTTGCAACTTTGACCATGTAGTCCCCCAGCGAATTCTTCGCGCTGAAAATGCCGGGCGTGTCGATAAAGACAAACTGGTCCTCCCCGCGCGTTTCAATGCCGAGAATCCTGCCGCGCGTGGTCTGCGGCTTGGAGGAGACAATGGCAATCTTCTCCCCTAAAATATGATTGAGCAAGGTCGATTTGCCCACATTCGGACGCCCGACGATTGCAAAAAAGCCTGTTCGTTTCATGTTTTTGTCCTGTTCCTGTTTATTTGCCGAAAAAAGTTTCGGGGTCGGAGGTCCGGTCCAACAGATCCAGACGCGTGTCTGTCTGCAGGTCGGTCACCTCGCAGAAGGTCATCTTTCCGGTTGCGGGGTCCTCAAACGCCAGCAGGATGTAATGCCCGAACTGCGCGGTAAAGGTGTTGCCCTTGTCCCCCTCGTTCCAAACGCCGCGATAGGTGCGCAGGCGCTTGACGGTCAGAAGCGATGGGTCATGGAAAAAGTCGATCACGTTCTCCACGGTCAGCTCCGGCAGGTCCGAGGACTGCCGCTGTTCGGCGCAGTCACGGATGCGGAAAAAGCTGAGCGGACCGAAGAACGCGAAGAAGACCACCATGCAAACCGTGAAGGTGATTACCTTGATGTTGTGCCCGACAAAGCCCTCCGGATGGGTGGTCTGCCCGTCAGCGGGCTTGTTTGTATCCTTCATTGTGCCCCCTTGACCGACAGCCCCATCCGGTCCAGAATCTCGCGCTGGCGGCGGCGCATGTCGGCTTCTTCCTCGCCGCCCGCCTCGTGATCGTAGCCCAGCAGATGGAGCATCGAATGCACCGTCAGGAACGCTGCCTCGCGCTCAAAGCTGTGCCCGAACTCCTCTGCCTGCTTCTTTGCCTGCTCCAGCGAAATCACGATGTCGCCCAGCATGCCAACCAGCTCGTCCACCGGCGGCTCGTCGCTCTCCCCCTCAAAATCAAAGAGCGGGAAGGACAGCACGTCGGTTGCCCGGTCGATGTTCCGGAATTTCCGGTTCAGCTCGCGGATGCCCGCGTTGTCGGTAAAGGTGACCGACACCTCCACCGGGTTTTCGTACTGCTCGTAATCCAGCGTTGCCTCCACCGCGCGGCGAACCAGCATTTTCAGCTTGTAGGTCACCGGCAATAGCGACTGTCTGTCCTCAAAATCCAGCTTGCAAAGCATTTTGCGTTCCATATCAATCCGTTTCCTTTCCGTGCCGCTCCGTGCGTCTGACCGCGCGGAACCGGTCACCTGCTTTTTCGCGTTCGTTTTTCTCTTTCCGAACCTGCTCGCGGTCGTACCGCTCGTATGCCTGAATGATCTTCTGCACCAGCCGGTGCCGCACGACATCGCGCTCGGTGAAATAGTGGATGCCGATGTCGTCAATCCCCGCCAGAATCTTGACCGCAGCCGCAAGCCCGCTCTTCTGCCCGCGCGGCAGGTCGGTCTGCGTCAGGTCACCCGTTACCACCACCTTGGAGTTGAAACCAAGGCGCGTGAGGAACATCTTCATCTGCTCGGGCGTTGCGTTCTGTGCTTCATCGAGAATGATAAAGGAATCGTCCAGCGTCCGTCCCCGCATGTAGGCAAGCGGCGCAATTTCAATCACGCCTTTCTCCACCTGCTTCTGATAATTCTCGACGCCCATCATCTCGTAAAGCGCATCGTAAAGCGGGCGCAGGTAGGGGTCAATCTTGCTTTGCAAATCGCCCGGCAGGAACCCGAGCTTTTCCCCTGCCTCAATTGCAGGGCGGGTCAGAATGACCCGGCTGACCTGCTTTTCGCGCAGCGCCCGGACCGCCATTGCAACCGCAAGAAAGGTCTTGCCGGTTCCCGCCGGTCCAACGCCCAGCACAATCGTATTTTTGCGGATGCTCTCTACATACTGCTTCTGTCCAACGGTCTTTGCCTTAATCGGCTTGCCTTTTGCCGTTACGCAGATGCAGGCATCGCCCAGCGCCTCCAGCTCCGCGCCTTGCCCCGCCGTCACCATGTCAATGGCATACTGCACCGACTGCTCGGACAGCTCGTCGGTCTTGGAGGAGAGCTCGTGCAGATAGGAGACGCACTGCGCGGCGGCGTTGACCGCATCGGCGCTCTCCCCTTCAATCACGATTGCATCCCCGCCGTCGCCCGCGCGGTTACGGACGGTAACGCCGAACTGCGCCTCGATCATCGCCGCATTCCGGTCGAAACTTCCGAAGATCTTTGCGGTCGCCTCGGGATGCTCCATATTCAGAATCCTACGGTTCATCTGTTTCCCCTTTTCGGTCAGTCTGTTACATCAAATTCAACCTGCTCGGCAATATCCTCGATGCACGTCACCGTGCATTCCAGAATTACCGCATCCTCGGTCGCCGTCAGCCCGGTCACACAGGAGAGCAGCTGTGCGTTCTCCGACAGCGCGCGCAGCCCGTCGTCCAGCTGCGCATATGCCAGCGCCACCGCCTCCTCGGGCGTCCGTTCCACCTCCTGTTCCTGCCAGAGCCTGCGCACCTCGCAGCGCAGCGACACCGGCAGATTCCGCAGGAACCACAGGTCGGGATGTGTTACCGTTTCTATTATATCACAACTGACCGCCTCATTTCCAGTCTTTTCTGAAATTTTTCCGGTAAAAGCGAAAAAATTCAACCACACGTCACCTTTTTCGGTCCCAAGATAGATCTTTTCGGTGTCCCGGAGCGGAATCTCAACGGTCAGGGTGTGCGTGGTCCTTGCCAGCACGCGCCCGGCAGAACGGGTGAAGCGACAGCCAGCGGTCTCGCTTTCAAAGATTCCGCTGACCAGCAGCTCCCCGCGCCGCACCGCCTGCCCGATGCGCACAACCGGATTTCCCCGGTACAGTTCCAAAAACTCAATCTGTCCGTCCACCCGTGCCACCAGGTCTGCCGGGCGTTTGCGATCCTCCCCGGCAGGCTTGGCGGTGCGCTCCAGCACCTGCACCTCGGCAACCGTTCCCTCCATGTGGACCGAAATCCATG
>USMO01000137.1 GCA_900555785.1 uncultured Eubacteriales bacterium
CAATCCGCATAGCGCTCGGCAGCGCAGCCCGCATCGGATGCCCGGCAGGCAGCGCACCGCCAATCCGCGCCGGGGTGTCGTAAAGCAGCACCCTGCCGCGGTCCATCAGCAGCACCCGGTCGGCAATCGGAAAGACCTCCTCCAGCCGGTGCTCCACCAACAGAATCGTCAGCCCCAGCTCGCGGTTCAGCTTCTGCAGCGTTGCAATGAAATCGGCAGCGGCTATCGGGTCAAGCTGGCTGGTCGGCTCGTCCAGAATCAGCACCTTGGGCTGCATGACCATGACCGCCGCAAGGTTGAGAATCTGCTTCTGCCCGCCCGAGAGTGCGTCGGTCTTCTGCCGGAACCAGCCCTGAATGCCGAAATAGCTTGCCATCTCGCCAACGCGACGGCGAATGACCTCGGTCGGCAGCCCCAGATTTTCCAGACCGAATGCCAACTCGTGCCAAACCCTGTCGGTCACAATCTGGTCGTCCGGGTTCTGGAGGACGTACCCGATCTCCGAGGGAGTCCGCTCCCCTCCGGCGTAGGTGATGCTGCCGGTCAGTTCCCCTGCCGGAGCCAACTCGGGCTTGAGCAACCGGAGCAGCGTGGTCTTGCCGCAGCCGGATTCGCCACACACCACCACAAATTCCCCGCTCCGCACCGAAAAGCTGACATGCTCCACAGCCGCCTGCCCGGCGCCGGGGTAGCGAAAGCTCAGATCCTGGATCTGTAATAATTCCATACGATTTCCTCCCGGACTTCCATTCCGAACGGCAACAGCGACAGCGCGCCGAATGCCAGATAGACCGCCATTGCCAGCGGCGTGCGCGCCGGTGCGCCGATGCGCGGATAGTATGCAAACGCCGTCACGCCTGCAGCCATGCCCACAACGGTCACGCCCATCAGCGCCACACTGACCGCAAGCAGAACCCCGTCCCGCGCGGTGAAGCGGAACAGCGAAAAATGCGTCCGTTTCCGCGTTCCGTAGCCCCTTGCCTTCATCGACCCGGCGGTCTCCATGGCGTGCTCCAGCGACCAGGAGATCATGGCAAGCAGGATTCTTCCAGTGCTGCGGATGCGGTCGACAATCCCCCGCCCGGCATACAGTCCCAGCGTTTTCTGCGCGCTGCGGACCTTTTTCATCTGCCGCCGGAGCATCGGCAGAAACCGAAGCGCCATGGACAGCACCAGCGAGAGCTTGGGGATGAGTCTGCCGAACAGATAGAGAAATTTGTCAGTCGTCATAACCCGGCTCATGCTCTGACACCACAGCATCACGCCGACAACCGTGACCGCAATGGCTGCGCCGTAAACGAACGCCTCCAGCGTGACCGGGTTACCGTTGAGGAAGAACAGCGGGGTGACGCCGTTGTGAGAGAAGAGCGGATTGGTAATGGCGACCAGAAAGAACAGCGGCAGATAGAAGCCGAGGTCGCCGGGCACGTCGCGCCGCTTCTCCAGCACGGCAAAGAAGAGCACGCCGCCCAGCAGCGCCGAGAAGGACAGCACGGGATTGGTGACGAACATTGCCACCGCCAGCACCGAGGTGAAATACACCAGCAATACAACCGGGTGTACGGTTCCGAACGCTTTCACGGGGTTTCTCCTTCCATCCATTCGCAGCCAACGTCTGCCCCCAGGCTGCAGGTATAAACCCATTCCACGGTCTGCCCGTCGTGCAGGACGTATTTGGAGCAGCCGTAATTGGGAAATTCGCCGTCCACGCGGTACATCCAGCCGGAGAGCGGACCGCAGGAGAATTCATACAGGTAGTGAATCCCCTGCACATAAACGCTGCCGAAGCTGTTCGCGTCCGCGCCCTGGTATTCCATCTGGATGCGGTTATAGCGGACCGCGCGGTCCAGCAGATCGAACACCGTATCGCCCGGGCGTAGGACGTAGCGGGTTGGCGGCAGGATTACACCGTCCGGCGGGACAAATTCGTCCGAGCGGAGGGCGGGGTCCAGGTCTTCGTAATTTGCAAGGATCGTGTCGCACCGGATGCTGATGGTGACCGTTTCGCTCTCCGGCGTGATGTCGTCGATGTGCGTCAGGTAGTATTCGTCTACGGTCTGGATGTTTGTCCCGTTGATTACGACCGCAACCAACAGGATGATGACAAACAGCGCAAGCAAATCCTTTTTCATCCGGGGTCCTCCTGTTTTTTTTTGATTTTTGGGGTGCGAAGGGAGGTGTTTTTTTGGGGGGTAGCTAGTGGCGGTTTACAGTCCCCCACTATCCAAGACGGACAAAAAGAATACGAACCACATAAAAATCCCCGCATCCTCTCACCCCAAGTCACATCCCGTCATCGCGAAACTCTTCGGCAAGCGCCTCCATGTCGCGCTCTTTTTTCCGGCGGCGCCGGCGAATACGGCGCACCAGCAGGACAGCGGTAACCGCCGCAATCACCAGGAGCACAGCCCCGATGATCATCCCGCGCAGCAGGTTGTCCAGTTGCGTTTTCGCGCGCGCGACGTCCTCCCAGCGCTCAATCTGCGTCCGGTCGTAGTCGCTCAGCGCCCGATACCGCCGGACAATGTTCTCCACGGTCCCCCGGTCTGCCAGGGTAATGTGTTCAAAGGGATAGAGCTTTTCGCGGATTTCCGCATTGATGCTGTCGATCTCTGCCTGAATGGCGGCAATCTCCCGCTTGGCTGCGGTCAGGCGCGCCAGATAGCGGTCCATGCCGTCAAACGCTTCGCTCTGCTCCAGCTTGTCAAGCAGCGCCGTCACGGTCACGTATTGCCCGGTCGTCAGGCGCTCGGGCAGGGCATCCACCGCTGCGCGGTCCGCCAGCGTAAAGGACAGGAGCGGCTTTTCGTCTGTCCGGTTCGCATCATCCGCAATCACCGGAGTCTCATCGGCAATTCCGTCCACGTCCACCCTGGCTGCCCGCGCCGCGTCCGAAAGCGTCCAGTAGCCTTTTACATAGCTCCGCTCGTCCGCCGGCAGCGCGTAGAAATCTGTCAGCAGCTGCTCGAGGACCGCCACTGCCGGGTCCTGCCCCAGCCCGGAAATGCCGGTCTCCAGCGCCCGGATGCGTTCCCGCATGGTGTCGCTCATTTCGGGACGGAAATCGTAAAGCGTGCGCATGCCCTGCGATTGCCGCCGGAGCGCAGCCATCGTGTAAAGCGTCTGCTCCCCTGCCATCGAGTTGGAGCGGTCCGGCAGGGAGGTGGGGTTGTCGGGGTCGTAGGTGTAGGCATGCACAAAGCCGCCGTCCGGCATCCGATAGCGCAGAATCCCGTCCAGGAGCGTGTTGCCGTTCTTGATAAAGCGCGGGTCGGTCAGCGGGTCGATTCCAAGGCTGCAGAGCGCCACAGTGACCTGGTCGGTGCTCTCCACGTTTTCGGTCCCCCAGCTGGCAAAATCTCCGGTGTCCAGCTGCAGCGCCGAGAGGCAGGCAAGCGCCTCCTCCACGACATCCCGCACCGTGACCGTCACCTGCGCGCCGGTGCTTTTTTTCGTGTAGGTATACCGTTTTTCGCTGTTGTAATACGGTGCCAATGCCTGCAGCGCCATTGCGGTCATGTCCGGGTCCGACTGCGTGCCGCTGAGGGCAAAGCCGCCGTCCGGCAGCTGCTGCCGCAAAATTTCCGGCAGAATGTCATCCCGGGTATAGTAGGCGCCGTCCGGGACCTCGTAGCGCATGCTGTCCAGCGCAATCAGCCCCCAGATCCAGCCGTTCAGCCCCTGCCTGCCAAGCGATGCGGTTTTGCCCCGGTCATAGGTCCCGTCCGCAATCAGATTGATCGGGTTGCCGTCCGCATCCCGTCCGAATGCCGTCGGGTCGCCGCCCATGCTCAGCACGGCAAGCGCAATCCGGTGCCATTCGGTCGCCTTGACGCGGTGCAGGATACCCCCGTTGTCGGCGTATGCTTTCTCGATATATGCCCGCATCGCGGCAAGATACGCCGCATACCCGTCCCCGTCATCGATCATGTAGGAATACGTGCCGTTGCTCCGATACCCAAAGCGCCCCATGGCAAGCGCCATCCAGTCGGTCGCGGTCGAGCTGACGCCGGAAAGGTACTTCTCGTTGCCGAGCAGACTGCCCTCGATGCCGCCCTGCTTCCGGGCACTGGCGACCGCCGCCCGGATATAAGTCGCAAGCTGTGCCGAAAGCTCGGTTTTTTCCGTGTAGGACGGGCGCACAGGCTCATCGCCGCATACGGAGGACTCCCAGGCAAGAGCCGGAATTCCGTCTCCGTCCGTGAACGCCTCCCCCAGCTGTGCGGCGGAAAGCGTGTCAACGGCGGTACATTTCCCGTCGGTTCCGGTGCCGCTGAGGTAGTAGCAGTCGGTGCAGCTGCCGCGGCTTGCACCGATAACGGCGCCGACATTGTTGCCGTTTCCGGCAGAATCCACCACATTGCCCGCATTATAGCAATGCTCCAGCACCGGGGACGACGCCTTGTGTCCGCCTGTCACGCCGCCGACCGTGGCGGGTCCCGTCACGGTGCCGGCGTTGTAGCAGT
>USMO01000138.1 GCA_900555785.1 uncultured Eubacteriales bacterium
CTCGGGCGCAGCGGCGCGCGAATCGCAGACCACGCGCTCGATATTTTCATCGCCCGTGCCGTTCTGCTGCCGCACGGCAACGCCGGACGCCGCAATCAGTTCGGACAGCTGCATCAGATGCCTCCCTCCGCGTCGCAAAGCGTCTTGCCGCACGCCAGCACTGTGGCGCGCGCCAGCGCATCGACCGAATCCACGAAACGACCGCCGAGGTGATAGTCCCGTTCAAGCAGCGACAGCTCGGTGCAGCCCAGCACCAGCGCCTCGCACCCCCGCGCCAGCAGCGACTCGGCAACCGTCCGGAAGACTGCCATATCGGGCGCTTTGCCGCACTTGACCGCGCCGTAGATGATGTCGGTCATGCATGCCTGCTCGCGCTCGGTCGGCACCAGGCATTCCAGGTCGGTGCCCTCTGTGTAGCGGTGATAGGAGCGGGACCGGACGGTGCCCTCGGTTGCAAGCAGACCGAACCGCCGGACACCGCGCCGGTTGAGAAAGCCGACGGTCTCACGGATGATGTTGAGCATCGGCACCGGGCATTCGGCTGCAAGCGCATCGTAAAAATAGTGCGCGGTGTTGCAGGGAATGACAATCAGACCGGCGCCGCCGCGCACCAGGCGTTCGGTCTCCTCGCGCATGGCGGGGAGGGGAGAGAGAGAGGAGTTCCCAAGGATAAAGGCGGTGCGGTCCGGGGTGGAGGCGCGGCTGCTGATCAGCATATCGATGTGGTCCGCGTCGCAGGTGGCAGCGGTATGCGCGGTCAGCAGTTCGCAGAAGCGGAAGGTCGACATGGGACCCAGACCCCCCAGCACGCCAAGCAGCTTGTGTTGTTGCATCAGCCGTCCTCCTCTCCGTACCAGACCCGTTGCATCTCCTCCCAGTCGGCAACCACATAGTAGGGCTCCAGCTGCTCCCGGTGCCGCCAGACGAACCCGGCATAATCGACCGTGCAGGGGATGAGGTAGTAAATAATATCCGCTCCCGCCAGCCGTTTGGCAAAATCCAGCAGGGCGGTCAACATCAGCTCTTCTCCGGCAGCGTGCCGGATGAGATGGTACTTGGTACAGAAGGTCAGACCGAACACATGCGGCTTTTTTTCGCAGAACACGTGCGAAATCAGCCGGTACTGCCGGAAAATGCGCTTTGCGGTCTCGTTGGTCTCGGCTGACTGCCCAAGCAGCACGGGGACCAGCTCTCCCGCCAGAATTTCCGATTCGATAAATTGCATGCGCGCACCTCCTGCTCCAGATACCTATTATTATACCACAATCCGAACCGAAAAGCCATAGGGACTGCAAAATTTTTCGCGCAAAATTGCCGCGAACCACTTGCTTTTTTGCGCAGTTTCGTTTATAATGTTAAGGGACTTTCAAACAGGAGGCAACCGACATGAAAAAGGAGAAGCTATACCGGATATTTTCGCATCTGCCGGAGCTGCTGACCGACCGCCTGACCCTGCGCAAAATGCTGGTCCTGGACACGCAGGATATGTACGAATATGCATGCCGGAGCGACGTGACGAAGTATCTGACCTGGAATCCGCACCCGGATAAGGCGTATACAAAGGAGTATCTGCAGTACCTGGGCAACCGCTATGCGGCTGGCATGTTTTACGATTGGGCTATCGTCTACGAGCCGGACTGCAAGATGGTTGGCAGCTGCGGGTTTACCTCGTTCAACTGTCCCTCGGACAGCGCGGAGGTCGGCTACGTGCTCAACCCGGACTACTGGGGCAAGGGGATTGCTGCCGAGGCGCTGGGGCGCGTGATGCGGTTCGGTTTTGAGGAGCTTCACCTGCACCGGATTGAGGCGAAGTTCATAAAGGGCAACGACGCGTCGCTGCGCGTGATGGAGCGCTGCGGCATGACCTTTGAGGGCTATTTGCGCGAGGCAATGCTGGTTAAGGGCGGCTATGTCACGGTCGGCATTTGCTCAATTCTTGCGGACGAGTGGCGGCAGAGCGCAAAGAAGTGAATAAAACGGAAAACAATGGGTTACAATTGACGGTAACCCATTGTTTTTTTGGAGGTTGGTATGGCAGAAGATCAGAAGCAGGAATTTTGGAAGGAAAAGCTGGAGGGGACCAAGACCGAGCAGAATCTGCACACGGCGCTCAGCGCGGAATCGCAGGCGTATCTGCGCTACAAGTGGTTCGAGTACCAGGCAAAGCAGGACGGCAGGATTGCCGTTTCCAAGCTATTTGCAAAGACGGCAGAGAACGAAAAGGAGCACGCGGAGATCTGGTTCCGGTTCCTGGGCGGCTGGGGAACGACCGAGCGCAACCTGGACGCCGCAGCTGCCGGAGAGCATTTTGAATGGACGACCATGTACGACGAATTTGCGGCAACCGCACGGGAAGAGGGGCTTGCTTCGATTGCGGATCTGTTCGAACGGGTTGCCGGAATCGAGCGTGAGCATGAAAAGAATTACCGCAACAGCCTGGAGGGGCTGCGGAGCGGGACCGCGCTTTCCTCGGATAGCGAGTCGACACAGTGGATCTGCCTCAACTGCGGCTATGTCGCCACAGGCAAGCAGCCGCCAGCCGTTTGCCCGGTCTGCTCGCATCCGCAGGGCTGGTTTACCAAAAAGCAGCCGTCGGCTTAAGTCCCTTTTGCGGCAGACTGGCGCTTTTAAGACCTTGGGCGTTGCCCAAACCCACTTAGGGGCTTCTTTCGGAGAGAAGCAACGCTGCGCTACTGACAGATTGCTGCGCAATCAGTCCCCATAAGAACCCAAGAACTTGGCTAAATGTGAAAAACAGAGTGGTCTGCCATCGGATAGACCACTCTGTTTAGATTTTGTGTAATCATACCCACTCAAAGACTACACAATAGCCCCCTTAGGTAAAGTTCTTGGAGTTCTTAGAACCTTCTTCCAAGAAGGTTCTAAGTGGGTTTGGGCAACGCCCAAGGTCTTTCTTACCGTACCCCCGTGTGCCCGAAGCCCCCGGCGCCGCGCTCGGTTTCGTCGAGCGTGTCGGTGACAAGGAAGCTGGCGTGCGCAACAGGGAGGAAGAACATCTGGGCAATGCGGTCGCCGCGGTGAACCGTGAACGGAGCGTCACCGTGATTGATCAGCCCCACCTGAATTTCGCCGCGATAGTCGGAATCAATCACCCCAATGCCGTTGGAGAGCGAGACCCCGTTCTTCACACCAAGCCCGCTCCTCCCGGCAAGAATCGCTACATAGCCCGCACTCTCGGGGGAGATCGCAAGTCCTGTCGGAATCAGCGCACGCGCGCCGGGCGCCAGAGTGACCTCGGTGCCTTCCTCCAACGCCGCGCGCAAGTCAACCGCCGCGCTCCCCGGCGTTGCATATGCCGGCGCGTCCATTCCGCGCGTCAGCTTCAGTTTTACCTGTAATGCGTCCATTCCGTCACCTCAATGAATCGGTGTGCCATCCGGAACCGAATCGTCGACAAAAAGAATCTTGCAGCCGCAGGCATTGTTGGTCGCCGCCAGCAGCATGCCCTGCGAATTGACGTTGCAAATACGGCTCGGCTTGAGATTGGCAATGACGATGATCTTCTTGCCGATCAGCATCTCGGGCGTGTATTCTGCCTTAATCGAGGACATGATGACCCGCTCTCCGATGCCGTCAAACAGCGTCAGCTTCAGGCAGGCATTCGACTTGCGTACCGTCTCGGCTTTGAGCACCTTGCACACGCGGAAGTCCAGTTTGGCAAAGTCGTCAATCGTCACCTGCGGCTTGACCGGCTCCACCGGGTCAGGCTCGCGCGCCTCGGCGGCAGGCTTGACTTCCTCCTGCTCCGGCTCTTTTTCTGCGGCGGGCTGATCTGCCACCTTCTCTTCCTCGGTCTGCGGGTAGGAGAAGTCCAGCTGCCCGAGATACCGCGCACGGTCAATGGCGGCAAGGAAGAGATACAGCCGCGGTCCCTGCTCTTTGCCGAGCAGCAGCCGGTAAACCGTCTTGAAGAAGGCGCTCTGAATGTTCCGCAGCTCTTTTTGGTCGGTCAGCTGCGGGTAGATCGCCTTCGGAATATCGTAAAGCAGCGTGTTCAAACCGTCCAGGTCGTAGGTGCCGTCCCGCAGACGCTCAAACAGCATCCGGATGGCGCGCTTCTCGTCATCCGAAAGCGTAGCCCAGACCGCCCAGTTCCGCGCGGTGCGCAGCCGGTTGACCTGCTCGGGCGCGCACTCTTCCAGCCAGAATTTTGCGCGGTCGAGACGGTCGGCAAACTGGTCGCGCGTGTAGGGCATGCCGATTTTGGCAAATACCGTTTCCAGCATCGGCACGTTGAAATCGACAATCGAGCCGAGCTGCACGAGAAGCCCCATCGGGACGGTGACCACCTCGCGCCCTTCGATTTTGCAGTTGTACATAATCGCCTGCGTGGCATCGTTTGCCGTGCCGTTGCGGCATTCGTTCAGCATCCGGTCAAATTCGAAATACTGCCGCAGAATGCCCTCGTCAAAGCAGA
>USMO01000139.1 GCA_900555785.1 uncultured Eubacteriales bacterium
CCCTCATCCTCCCCGAACTTTCCTCAGCCGGGGGTGTTTTACAGTGCTTCTGAATTTTCCGTGCTGCGCAGCGAGACGCGGTGCGGTTAAGGGGGAGTGAGACACCCCCGGCTGAGGAAAGTTTTTGGATGATTCGGGCGGGTCGGAATCTATAAAAAGAGCGGCTATCGCACACCTTTAGTGGGCGATAGCCGCTCTTTTTGCCCGGAGGGCAAAAATCCGCTATTGGTCGGAGGGAAAGGCGTTGGGGGCGAACGGATTCGTCCGGAATCGACAAAAAGGCTGCACACATTTGCTGAATCGACATAATATGTTAACAGAAGGGCGGAAACAGAGGCGGCAGACGCGCCGGAAACCGTTTCTTCCGAATATCGAAAGGTAGGGTAATATTATGAACGGCAACTGCATTTGTCAGCTTTTTGATAACAACTGGGTCTGGCTCATCATCCTCGCCTGCATCCTGCTCTGCAACTGCTGCGGCAACTGACGGCGTAAAGCCCTTGGGCTTTGCCCAAACCCACTTAGGGGGCTTCTTTCGGAGAGAAGCAACGCTACGCTACCGACTGGTTGCTTTGCAACCAGTCACCCCCTAAGAACCCCAAGAACTTCGCTAAAATTGGGGGTAGGGTCTAAAATTTTGTGGGTGCTGATTTTATGTAGCCGGTTTTGTTATCCATTACCGGTACACAGAATCAGCACCCACTTTACAGTTCCAATATCCCCTGTGCAAATTCTTTCGGGGGCAGGGGCATAGCCCCCTGTTTTTTTAGAAGTTGTTCAGTCCGAAGACCGTCACGGTTCCGTTCTCAGAAACGGTAAAGGAGAAACCGAACGCCACCATATCCTGAATCGTGCGCTTTTGGATAGCGTCGTCCTTCTCCAGCTGATCCATCATAGCCTTATCTGCCGGTTTGGTAGTGTCGCCGCTCTCCACAGCCGCTGTCCAGGTCATGTTGTTCTCCAGATCTTCCAGACCGAACTCGCCGATGAACACGCCATCCATGGAGGCAAGCCCAAGCAGCTTCTTCAGGTTCACCTTTGCGGTAACCACGTTGGTCTCGGTCACCGTGACATGTACAAAATCATAATTATAACCCTCGGCACGATAGTCTGCGGTTACGGTGTACGTCACCGTTGCGATACCGGTTGCTGCGTCATAGGTCACGGAGTTCTTCGCGTTCTCTGTCTTCAGATAGGTATCCAGAGCAGCCGCCAGCTTCTCGGGGATTTCGGAAACCTTCTTCACGTCAGCGGAAATTTCATTGACAATCTTGTCGTAATCAACCGTAGAGGTATGCTTGGTGGTAATCTCCACGCTGCCCTTACCGATCAGTTCCGGCAGGTTCCACTCCAGCTTTGCGCCGGTCAGAGTGCCCCAGACATCGGTCGTAAACGTAACCGTCACGCCGCCCTTGACCTGCTCCAGCATTGCCGCGACCTTGTCATGCATGCTGACAGCCGGCACATCGGTCGCCGCATCTGCGTTATACGGCTTATTGACATCGCCGTTCCCTTTGTTCATAGCATCCTCAATGATGCCCCAAACGGTCGTATTCTCCAGTGCCGCAAACACCGTGTTGATCTGCTGCTTCATCTGCGCAAGGTATGCCTCATCGGTCACATCGTTCGGCTTATCCTGCAGCATCAGGTCCTTCACGGTCTTTGCCAGGAAGTCCTCATCCTTCAGCATCGCCAGAACTTCGGTCAGCTGCGTGTTGCCCTTGTCATCCACAGCCGGCATCAGGCTGTCAACAACCTTCAGGATGCGCTCAACGTCAATGCCCTGCGCCTTCATATCGGCAAGCAGTTCGGAAACCTTCTTGTCGAAGATCCCGTTTGCATAGGTCTCCAGCTCCGCGAATTTGCCCTCGCCCAGAATCAGGTCGACAAATTCGGAAACCTTCATGGTATTAAGCTTGTCGTTCAGCGCCGCGATCTTCTCCAGAGACAGCGAAATCTCATAGCCGTTGTCGGTCTTTCTGACGGTCCAGAACAGGTCCGCAATGCGAGCGCAGATGTCCTCCAGCTCGGGGTGAGCAGCCAGAAACGCCTGAATCATCGGCAGAAATTCCTTCTCCATCAGGTCCGGCAGCTTCTCCATGAGCTTTTCGGCAAATGCCGGATCCTTGGACGATCCCATCGATCCCTGCAGCAGTTCAGAAAGCACCTCCAGCGGCAGGTAGACCGAGACATTCTCCTCGCCGTTGTCGGACGAAGCCGCGCCGTTCTGCTTTGCAGACATCTGGAAGTACACCACGCTGTCCTTCACGCTGACAGTCTGGTCAAAACTTGTGACCTTGCCGTCAATCGTTGCGGAACCGACCACATGACCGTAGCCGTTCAGCTTCTCTCCGTTTGCGCTCAGAGAGAGTTCGCCATCGGTGATCTTCACATTGACCGGTTGTTCGTTCACCGGAACCGTCACGTCTACCTCGCTGAGCACAACCGTGTAGACCGCATCGGATGCCTTGACAGATGTAAAGAAACCGTCAGGCGTAAGGCGTCTGCCGCAGTTCACGCAGATGAAGTCACCCTTGTGATCGTCACAAGCCTCCGGGAATTTGGGTGTCTCCCCGGCGACAGTCGTAACGCTGCTGTCGTTGGTTTCGTCAGTCCCGGCAGGGTCCGTATCGTTTTTCTTACAACCGGACAGGACCGAGAACATCATCACGAAAACAAGCAGAAGAGCCACGCAGGAAAGATATTTGCGAATCGTCTTTTTCATGATCAAATCCTCCATTGTTTATTTTGCAGAGTTTCCCCTGCATCGCGATTATAGTATAGCATATCCTGCGCCGTTTGTCAAGCCCGCAGGCAAAGATCGGTGATTTTTTCATGTATTTCACGGCATTTCAGACGTGCCGGAAGGCAACGTCGCGTTGCCTTCGGTGCAGTTGTTTGCACGTCAGGTGCAGTTGCGTTTTTTCTTCAGGAGATTCGGCAGGAGGAGCAGCGCAAGGGCGGCAGAGAGGGTTAGCGTGACGGCGAAACCGCCCTCGAGACCGAAACCGCCGCCGTTCCACAGGGTCGCGCCGTCCAGCGGCAGGGTCCGGAGCAGGGACGGTCCCATTCCATTCCCGCTGACACGGATGCCGAACACATTTCCCTGCACGAAATTCCACAGCGAGTGGATTGCGCACGCGCCCCACAGGTTTCCCCTCTGCAGGACGTAGAGCGACATCAGCACGCCGAAGAGGAAGATATTCACCAGCGCCAGCACCGAGACCGATCGGTTTGCCAGGTGAAGCAGGGAAAACGCCGCCGAGTTGGTCACAATCGCGACCCACGGGCGATAGCGCCGCAGCAGCGAGCCCATGAAGTAGCCCCGGCACAGGACCTCCTCGCTCATGCCCTGCAGCAGGTACCCGGCCAGGAACAGCAGCCACCGCCCAACGGTGCCCGAAAATTCCGGCGCGGGGCTGGTCTCCAGAGCGCCGGCTGCCAGACAGATGCCGAACGCCGCCGCAAACAGACCGATGCCGACCGGCACGCCGATGAGATATTCCGTCACTGCCCGTTTGCATCCAAGCCCCAGGTCGGCTGGGTGTCTCCCCTGCCCGTACCGGCAAAAGACCAGCACCGCTACGGTTGCCGGCAGCGTTGCAAACAGATTGACCAGCAGCAGAGGCTCCGGGAGGACGCCGCCCTCGAGGCTCCCGCCGAACAGCCCCCACAGAAAGGCTGCCGTGCCGATCAGGATGCCTTCAATCAGCTGGGTCGCCAGCACGACCGCGAGGAACAGCAGCACCTCTATGATCCAGGGCTGCCCTTTTTTGTTTTGGGGGTGGGACATGTGAGTGTACTCCTTTCAGGGGAAAGGGTGGTAGGGAGGATTTGAAATGTCAGGAAATGTGCAGTTCCAAATTCCCCTTATTGAAAGTTCTTGAGGGTTCTTAGAAATTGGATTGCCCGCAATCCAATTTTCCCTTCATTTTAAGAAGTTCCCTAAGCAGGGTTTTGGGCAGCGCCCCAAGGTCTTCCTTCTACCCCTCCAGCGCTTCTCTCCAGGCGGCGGTGAGGCGAGGGAGGGACCAGGCGGCGTTGGCGGGGCTGGTGGACGGCAGGACGAGCGGTAAGGGGTAGCCGAGCGGGAGGTCAAACCGGCGGTAGAACCGGGCGGCAACCTGCCCGCCTATCAAAACCCGCTCGATCGGCGCAACGGAAAAGATGCACGACAGGTCGTTCGGTATCACATCCAGCACGCTGCTGTCGGAGGACCCGACAATCCGGCAGGATGCAATCACATCCCAAAGCGCAAGCCCGCGCGACAGCAGAAACTGCACCTTTTCCGGGACCGATGCCGGAACGTCTGCTCCGTAAACACCTGCCAAGACCCGCCAGAACCGGTTCTGCGGATGCGCGTAGTAGAAGCCCTCCCCGCGCGACTGCACGGACGGAAAGCTGCCGAGAATCA
>USMO01000140.1 GCA_900555785.1 uncultured Eubacteriales bacterium
GAGGGAGAAGGGACCCCACCCGAAAGGGGGTCCCTTCTCCCTCCAAGGTCTTCCTAATTCTCCCACCGGGCATTCCACTCCGGATGGCGAGGGTAGCGGAAGAGGGTGGGGGCAAAAAGGTCGGTGCGGTGAAGGTCGATGGCAGTGATTTGGCTGTTTTCGTAGGACGTGTAGTAATAAATGCCGCGCGTGGCATTGCAGCAGGACGTGTACTGCGTGATCTCGTATCGGTCCCCGACCGCGCAGCAGCCGCGGACCTGCTCGACCGAGCCGAGAATGTGGAAAAACTGATTGACGCTCTCCGATTCGCCTGTGCCTGACACCGCGTTCAGCTTCGTGAATGCCACCCGCACGAACCGGGATGCCGATGACAGGTCCCCGGGAAGCCCCATCCCGCCCATTCCGCGGCTGTAGGGCTTGAGCGCGATGCGGTCCGAGAACCGGTTTTCCGGTGCCTGCGCCGTCACACCCATGTAGTTGTTCAGGAGGAGCAGTTGCACCGGAAACGGCGGGTTGTTGGTCAGAACCCCGACCGGATTCTCCCAAATATGCATCCCGTCTGCCATCGATTCCAGCGTCAGTGCGCCGGACCTGTCCGCGATCAGCCAATGCAGCTGCGCCGCCGGGAACTGCGCCGCAAACGGCGTGCCGACCAGGTTCGTCCCCTCCAGCAGCTGCCGCGCCTCGGCAAGCGTTGCGCATTGCCGCAGCACCCACGGAATCAGCTCAAACTGCGCAACGTTCAGGTGTCCGGGCTCCGCCGCCGCATATGCCGCGTTGCCGACAAAGTTCAAGCCCGCCATGCAAAGCCCTTTTTCGTTGCACGCATCGTAGTAAAGCGGATACCCGTCCGCTACATGCGCCATGCCGATCATCGCGTAGCGTGTTGCCGGCGTTTCCGCGTGCCGGAACGTCAGCGGGTAGTTGCGCGGCAGAATGACGACCTCATCCCCGTAGGAAAATTCGTAATCCAGCGTCCGTCCAAAGTAAAAATCAGCAGTCTGATACGTCGCAGCCGTACACATTTGCGTTCCTCACTTTCCAAAGCAAAATAGCCATAAATCGGGAGATACCTACAGTATCTCCCGATTTATCGTGCCCCATACGGCGGGTTATCGGTCCCGCTCTGCCTCGCGCAGTCGCCGGACCGCAGCGCGAATTTCGTCCATCCTGTAACCGTACCGAAGCAGCACCGCAATCATGCGGCGCTCCTCTGCGCGGTCAGCCGGCAGGTCGTCAAACAGCTTTTCGATCAGCCTGGCGCAGTTTTCCGCCAGGTCCGCCTCTGCCAGCATCTCCGGAAGCAGTTCCATCGTGTCGCGTCCGAACCCGCGCGTGTAAAGCTCGTTGCGAATCCTTTTCTCGCCCCACAGCCTGTCCAGCCCCCGCTCGACCTCACGCCGCATGTAGGCTTCCTCGTTCACCAGCCCCATGCGGTCCAGCTCTGCAGCAGCCAGCTCGGAGATTCTGCGGCTGTAGCCCCGGCGCGCAATCTTCCGCGCCAGCAGCTGCCGGGTGTTCGACCCATACGCCAGAAGCCGCTCGCCGCATTGGAGCGCGCTCCAGAATTCCGCCGCCTGCTCCAGCCTTTCCATGGTTTCCACCGTGATGGTGCCCTTTTTCAGCTTCATCTCGTTGAAATCCTGCGTGCGGATGTCCAGAATGCGCGCCTCGCGCTTGTTTCCGGCACTCAGAATGACCGTTGCCTCGATTTCCGAGCCGTTTTTCTGCGCCCGAAGCCCCACCAGATTCAAAATCAGCGGCTCCGCGCTTTCGCCGGTGGAATCATGCGGTTCGGTCATGCGTCCTCTCCGTTCCCACTGTCCATATGCAGATCAAAATCATCGCTGTCGTCCACCTCAAACTCGTCCTCGGTTCCTGCCGGCAGCGGTGCATCGCCCATCTGTGCGCGCACCTTCTCCTCGATTTCAGCCAGCAGCTCGGGGTTGCCTTCCAGCATCTTGCGGACGTTCTCTTTGCCCTGCCCGATGCGGTCCCCGTTGTAGGAGAACCAGGACCCGCTCTTTTTGATAATATCCATCAGGATTGCAAGGTCCATGATCTCGCCCGAGCGCGAAATGCCCTTGCCGTAGAGGATGTCAAATTCCGCAACCCGGAAAGGCGGCGCGACCTTATTCTTGACAACCTTGCACTTGACGTGGTTCCCATACACGTCATTGCCGTCCTTCAGCTGCTCGCCCTTGCGCACGTCGATGCGGACCGACGCAAAGAATTTCAGCGCGCGGCCGCCGGGCGTGGTCTCGGGGTTGCCGTACACCGTTCCGACCTTCTCGCGAATCTGGTTGATGAAAATGACCACGCAGTTGCTCTTGGAGATGACGCCCGAGAGCTTGCGCATTGCCTGCGACATCATTCTTGCCTGCACGCCGACCATCGACTGTCCCATATCGCCGTCAATCTCCTGGCGCGGAGACAGTGCCGCAACCGAGTCGATGACGATTGCGTCAACGGCACCCGAACGTGCCAGCGCTTCGCAGATTTCCAGTGCGTCATCGCCGCTGTCCGGCTGCGAGACCAGCAGGTCATCAATGTCGACCCCCAGCGCCTTGGCGTAGACCGGGTCCAGCGCGTGCTCGGCATCGATGAAAGCAGCGGTGCCGCCGGTCTTCTGCACCTCTGCAACGATGTGGAGTGCGACCGTGGTCTTACCGGAAGATTCCGGTCCGAAGATTTCGACAATCCGTCCGCGCGGAACACCGCCGATTCCGATTGCGTTATCCAGCGAAAGCGACCCGGTGTGGACCGCCTGCACCTCCATGTGGGCATTCTCGCCCAGGCGCATGATCGAGCCGGCGCCGAAGGTCCGCTCAATTTGGGAAAGTGCAGTTGCGAGGGCTTTCTTCTTCCCCTCGGCATCCAGGTCGGTCGGTACCGGCGGTTTGGATTTTTTATTCGAAGCCATAAGTCAACATCCTTTCGCAATTTCATTCCGGAACTATGATACCACATTTTTCGCGTTTTGTCAAGTGGTTTTTGCATATTTTATTCCAAAAATGGAGTTTGAAACGGCACTTTTTTCTTGCTTCAATTTGCAATTGCGGTCAACAATGCCAATTGAGAGGGCACACGGAACCGTTTCAGTTCCGGTCCACCGTGATGACCGTAAAATAGGTGGGGTTCAGGCGGCTGACGCTGCCGGCGACGGCGCGGCGGATTTCCTCGTTCGTCAGCTTGCATTCAAACGGCGCCGCGATGTCAAAAATCAGGTTTGCGTGTGTCGGTCCCGGGACAAACCGGAAATCGTGGATGGTCAGCGTGGCGTCCACCTCCCGGACGGCAGCCTCGACCTGCGCCCGCACGCGGTCCGTCTCGGCATCGTCGGTCACGATCGGGTCCATATGGATGGTCGCTTCAATGCCGCATTCCCGCCGCAGCCTTTTTTCGATGGTATCGATCATGTCGTGCGATTCGAACACGTCCCGCCTGCCGTCCACCTCGACATGCAGCGTGACAATAACGTGCCCCGGTCCGTAGTTGTGGACCTCCAGGTCATGCACGCCGAGCGCTTCCGGGTACTCTGCCAGGATGCGGTTGATTGCGGTAACGGTCTCCAGCGGGGGCGGACCGCCGAGGATTGCGTTCTTTGCGTCCATCAGCAGCCGCCAGCCTGCAATCAGAATCAGCACCGCAACGAACACGCCCATGAACGCGTCGATATTGAAGGTAAACCCGGGGACCCACAGCGGCAGGAGGACCGACACCAGCACCGCGCAGGTGGAGAGGGCATCGGACAGCGAGTCGGTTGCGGTTGCGCGCATGACCGGCGAGTCAATCCGCTTTCCGATGCGCCGGTTCAGCAGCGCCATCCACAGCTTGACCAGGATTGACCCCAGCAACACGAACACCGCGACGTAGGTGGGCTCCGGCGGCTCCGGCTTGAAGATTTTTGTCACCGATTCCTTCAGCAGGTCCACCCCGATGACCAGAATCAGGAATGACACGGTCATGGATGCTACGTATTCAATCCGCGCGTGCCCGAACGGATGCTCGCGGTCTGCCGGTTTCGCCGATATGCGGAAGGAAATCAGCGAAATCAGCTGCGACCCCGCGTCCGACAGGTTATTGATTGCGTCCGCGCGGATTGCAACCGACCCGAACAGCATCCCCACCGCAAATTTGCCGCCGAACAGCAACAGGTTCAGCAAAATCCCCGTTACGCTGACCATCATCCCGTACCGCCCCCGCACCTCCGGAGACCCCGTGTTCTGCCAGTCCTTTACAAACAGTCTCGTTAATAACTCTATCATATCGTACCTTTCTAAGATGTAAGACCTTGGGGCGCAGCCCTAAGACCTTGGGGCACCGCCCCAAACCCCGCTTAGGGGGCTTCTTTCGGAGAGAAGCAACGCTGCGCTACTGACTGGT
>USMO01000141.1 GCA_900555785.1 uncultured Eubacteriales bacterium
GCACGCGCAGGTCCGCTGCCGCCGCCTCGTCTGCCATGGCGCAGACCGGAACGCCGAACGCCCGCACCTGCTCCTCCACGCGGCGCGCATTCCTGCCTGCGCAGAGCGCGTTAATCTTTGCGCCCGTCTGCCGGGCGACATCCATCGCCTGTTCCCCGACCGACCCCGTAGAGCCGAGAACGGTGACAGACGGATAGCTTTCTTCTGTTTTGTTCATACCGTTTCAAAAAAGCTGACGAAAAGTGAGAACACCATCAAAAGCGCCGATACCGCAATGACCGAATCAAAGCGGTCCAGCATGCCGCCGTGTCCCGGGAAGATGAAGCCGTAATCCTTGATGCCGTATTTGCGCTTGATGACCGACATGGAAAGGTCGCCGATCTGCGACACGGCCGCAATCAGCAGTCCGCCGACCGCGAAAACGGCAATATTGGCGGTAATGGACGGAACCAACGCCTCCACGACAATGCCGAACACAACCGTCACCACAATGCAGAACAGCGTCCCGCCGATGCTGCCCTCAACCGTCTTTTTGGGGCTGACATCGGGAATCAGCTTGTGCTTTCCGAAGGCTCTGCCGCAGAAATACGCAAAAATATCGGTAATCCATGCACCGAGGAAACAGATGTAATAGAGATACTTGCCCCCAGGCGTGTAGTCATGGATAAACAGGATGGCGTTGAACCCGACAAAGATATACAAAAGCGTGAACGACGCAACAAAAACCGACTCCAGCGGATACTTCCCATGCGAGAAGATCAGCACGGTAAAAGCATACAGCGACCAGACCACAACTGCGCCGAAAACAATCGGAATCAGCAGCGTGCTGTCAAGATAGCGGATGAGAAACGGGACCGCCCCGCCGATGAGATACATCGGAACCGTAAAGACCCATGCGTTCTTCAGCCCGACACATGCGAACATCTCCCAGACCGACAGGACCGCACAGACTGCGATTCCGATCGGGAACAGAACGGTGTCCGAAAAGATGAGCACCGGCAACAGGACGAAAAAGGCGATAACCGCCGTGATGATTCGTTGCTTCATAGCGAATCCCCCAATCAGACGTTTTTGACCCCGCCAAAGCGCCGCTTGCGCCCGAGGAAGGAGCGAACGGCTTCGTTCACATCCCGCTCGGTGTAGTCGGGCCAGAGCGTGTCGGTAAAATAGTATTCCGCGTAGGCAGACTGCCACAGCAGAAAATTGGATGACCGCAGGTCCCCTCCGGTCCGCACAATCAGGTCCGGGTCCGGGCAGCCAGCGGTATAGAGATGCGCCGAGATGTCATCCTCGGTCACGTCGGTCTTCCCCTCGCGCAGCAGCTCGCGGCAGGCATGGGTAATCTCCTCCCTGCCGCCGTAGTTGACCGCGATGTTCAGGATAAACGGTTGCTGCGCGGTCTCCCGGTCGAGCTTTTCCATCTTCGCGCGCAGCGTGTCCGGAAATGCCGACAGGTTGCCGACAAAGCGCAGATGAATCTTTTCCTTATCCATCTCGCGGAAAAATTCTTCAATGTAATCATCCAAAAGCCGGATCAGCGCCTGCACCTCGTGCGCGGGGCGTTTCCAATTCTCGGTGGAGAACGCATAAACGGTCATGCATTGCAGACCGATGGATTCGCAGTACCGCCCGATTTTGCGGAACACCTCTGCGCCTCGCTTATGCCCATATTCGCGCGGCATCCCGCGCTGCTTTGCCCATCTGCCGTTGCCGTCCATGATAAAGGCAATATGCCGGAGCCTGCCGTCCGAGAGGTCCGGGCGCTCGTCGACGGGGCTTTTTTTCTTCCAGAAAAGCATGATTCTCTCCAAAAAAGCCGGCGGGAACCAATGGCGGTTCCCGCCGGAAACTTGCGGAAATACCGCCCTCAGACCTGCATGATCTCCTTGTCCTTCTTCGCCGTGATGTCATCCACCTGCTTGATGTACTTGTCGGTCAGGTCCTGCACGCTCTTTTCGCTTGCCTTCTGCTCGTCCTCGGTCATCTCGCCGTCCTTCTTCAGCTTCTTGATTTCGTCATTCGCTTCGCGGCGGACGTTCCGAATGGCAACGCGCGCTTCCTCGCCCATCTTCTGAATCTGCTTGGTCAGCTCCTTGCGGTGCTCCTCGGTCAGCTGCGGGAAGATCAGACGAATCACGCTGCCGTCATCGCTCGGCGTAATGCCGATGTCCGATGCCAGAATCGCCTTGACCATCGGCTTCAGGGTCGAACGGTCGTAGGGAGAAATGGTCAGCGTTTTCGGGTCGGTCACGGTCACGGATGCCATATCCACAATGCGTGTCGGTGCGCCGTAATATTCAAAGGTTACCTTGGAAACGATTGCGGCGTTTGCCTGGCTTGCGCGGATGGTAGAAAGATTGCTTTCGTAGGCTGCAATGCTCTTTTGCATCTTCTCTTCGGTCTGTTTGGTGTTATACTTCATATTCTCATCCAATCCTTTCCAAAATTTCAGTCCTTGTTATGAATCAGGGTGCCGACCGGCTCGCCCATGACAACACGGTAAATATTTTCCGGATCAGCCAGCCCGAAGGCATAGCCGCTGACATCGTTCTCCATGCAGAAAATCATCGCGGAGAGGTCCAGTGCCTTGAGGTTTTGGTCGATGATCTGGCGGTAGGTCAGTTCGGTATAGCGGGTTGCGCCCGGGTCCTTTCTCGGGTCGGCACTGTAGATGGCGTCGATGTTCTTTGCCATCAGCACGCAGTCTGCCTGAATTTCTGCCGCACGCAGGACCGCGCAGGTGTCGGTTGAGAAATACGGAACGCCCAGCCCGGCGCCGAAGATGACCACATTGCCGTCCTCCAGTGCCGCAATCGCGTCACGCGCGGTGTAAACATCGGCAAATGCGTGAATATCAACCGCCGTCATCACCTTTGCCTTCATCCCGGCATGAATGAACGCATCCTGCAGCGCGATGGAGTTGATAACGGTTGCAAGCATGCCCATATGGTCGGCGCGCACGCGGTCCATGTCCGTTCCCTGTCTGCCGCGCCAGATGTTCCCCGCGCCGACCACCACGGCGACCTGCACGCCCGCGTCCACGCAGCGTTTGATCTGGCGTGCGACCTCGGCGGTAAAATCAAAATTTAGGATTCCGTCGGCACCGGCAGAAAGCGCCTCGCCCGACAGTTTCAGCAAAACCCTGTGATATTTCGGTTGTGTTTCCATATCTGAAACTCCTTCGTGTGATGTCACGTTCCTTTTTATTTTACTACATTTCGCGCCGTTTGTAAACACCTTTTTTGTAAATAATATAATTTACGGAAAGTTTTTTTGCCTGCGCGCTCACGTTACCTGCGTCTTGGCAAAAACCGCCGCTACATCCTCGGGGCAGGGTTCCCTCGGTCATGCAGGCAGCGGTTCCGAACGAGACCGCCGTGCGCAGGACCGTCTCGCGGTCCAACCCGCGCGCCGTTGCATGCAGAACACCGGCAAGCGTGCTGTCTCCTGCGCCGATTGTCGAAACCGGATGCGCCAGTTTCGGAACCGACAGCATCAGCGAATCCTGCCCGTCCGACCACACCGCGCCGTCACCGCCCAGGCTGATCATCACCTCTTCGGCAACGCCGCGCCGCACCAGTTCTCCCGCCGCACGCGCTGCGTCCTGTGCGTTTTCCACCGGCATGCCGAGGAACGAGACGATCTCCTGCTCGTTCGGCTTAATCAGCCAAGGGTGGATTTGCGTCAGGTCCTCCGGCGTGAAGGAGTTGGAATCCACAATCACCCGCACGCCGCCTGCAATCAGCCGCTGCAAAAAGGCGATGACTTCCGCTTTGTCCAGCCCCTTCGGGTTCCGTCCGGCAAACGCCAAAAGGTCCCCCGGGCGGCAGACCGACAGCAGCTGTTCCTCCAGCGCACGCAGGACCGCAGGCGCGACGCAGAAGGTGTCCAGGCTGATGCGCGTCTCTTTGCTGTCCGCAGGGTGCAGCGTGATGTTCTCCCGGATGCGCCCTGCCGTGCGGACCGGCGTATAGTTCAGCCCGTCCCGCCGGAGCTGCGCTTCAAAAGACGCGCCGTTTTCCTCGCCGAGAATCACGAAAGCCCGGCTGTCGGTGCCGTTGACCTTCAGCGCGCGGGAGATGTTGATGCCCTTCCCGCCCGCGTCACAAAGAATGCTGTCCACATAGTTTTCCTTCTGCGCTTCAAAGTGCTGCATCCGGTAGTGCAGGTCAAACGCCGGGTTCAGGGTAACGGTATAGATCAGTTTCATAGTTCTGTCCTTTCAATTGCATAAAGATCGTCAAAGCGGATGTCGGTCTTGACCACGCGCAGCCGGCGCGCAACCAGGTCGACCTCCGAGATCATGCCGACGAGTGTGCGGTATGCCCGCCCGTCGTAATAGGTGACGCTTGCCATCGTGCCGCGCTCCAGCGCCAGCAGCC
>USMO01000142.1 GCA_900555785.1 uncultured Eubacteriales bacterium
AGGGAGAAGGGACCCCACCCGAAAGGGGGTCCCTTCTCCCTCCAAGGTCTTTCCCCCACACCCACCCCCGAAACCTTCAAGAAACTGTTGACAAAAGCGGGAAATTGCGGTATAATAAGGGCAGAGCATGTCAAAAATGAAACCGCCAGTCATGCGGCGCGGGAGAAGGGATGTGTGTAGTATCAGAATCTTTCTGACATTGGTGCTGCTGTTTTATTTGGGCGGGACACTGGGCTGGGTCCTGGAGCTTTTTTACCGCCGCATTTTCTCGGCAAAGAAATGGATGAACCCCGGCTTTCTGGTCGGCCCGTTTCTGCCGCTCTACGGGTTTGGACTGTGGGTGCTTTACGGGCTTGCGTCTATCGACTTTTCGGCGCTGCCAGCCGTCCCGCGCGTCATTGCACAGGTCCTGCTCATCGGGATCGGAATGACGGTCATCGAGTACATTGCGGGAAAAATTTTCATCGTCGGCATGCACGTCAAGCTCTGGGACTATAGCCAGAAGCCCGGCAACATCGAGGGCATCATCTGCCCCGAGTTCTCGCTCTATTGGACCCTGCTGGGCGCGTTCTACTGTTACGTCATCCACCCGATTTTCCACCATATCGTGAACTGGTTCTTTGACAACCTCGTGCTGTCGTTCTTCCTGGGCACCTTCTTCGGAATCCTCATCATCGACCTGTTCTACTCCTTCCGCATCCTCGCAAAAATCCGCAAGTTTGCCGCCGACAACCACATCACCGTGCGGCTTCAGACGCTGCAGAAAAACATTGCGGGGCTTTACGAGCGGCGGAAATTCAAGCATTTCGTTTTCACCCTGCGCGAAAACCTGCTGGCGCCGGAGATCCTGCGCGATTCCATGACGCAGCTCCGCAGCAAGTTGCCGCGCCGCAAGAAGGGCGACGATCCGAAGGGAGGTCACTGACGCTTGGATACGCTGGAAGAAATCGTTGCTGCCAACCTGACCGAGCTGCGCAAAAATGCGCGCCTGACGCAGGCTGAGCTTGCCGAAAAGATCAACTATTCCGACAAGTCGGTCTCCAAATGGGAGCGCGGCGAGGCGCTTCCTGACCTCAAGGTTCTGATGCAGCTTGCCGACCTGTTTGGGGTGACGATCGACTATTTTGTCACCAAGGACGCGGGCAAGCAGAAGAAAGAATTTGATTTTCCCAAGAGCGAAAAGCTCTACCGCATCGGCATTGAGCTGTTCGCCGCCTGTGCAGTCTGGATTGCGGCGACGGCGATCTTTTTCTCCACCGCAATCTATTCGCACGGCTGCTGGCTGGCGTTCGTTTGGGCGGTCCCGGCATCCATGCTGGTCCTCGCGCTGTTCAGCCAGCGTTGGCAGTTCCGCGTTTGCGTCATTGTCTTTCGCTCCGTCTTTTGCTGGACCTTCCTTGCGGCTGTCTTCTTTCAGCTGCTTTACCATTCCTACAACGTCTGGATGGTCTTCCTCATCGGTATCCCCCTCCAGGCTGCCATCATCCTCTGGTCCCTGATTCGGAACAGCCGGGGGTAGGTGGAGGGGGAAGACCTTGGAGGGAGAGGGAGACCCCTTTCGGAGGGGGCTCCCTCTCCCTCCAAACCTTCCTCTCCCTCCCCGAACTTTCCTCAGCCGGGTTTTGTGCCGGGTGCTTTTGTTACTTCCGTGCTGCGGGGCGAGACGCGGTGCGGTTGAGGGGCGCGGGACAAAACCCGGCTGAGGAAAGTTTTGGGTGGATTTGGGCGGTTCGGAATTTTATAAAAGGAGCGGCTATCGCACCTCGTTGGGGGGCGGTAGCCGCTCTTTTTGGCTCTTTGTCAATAGTTGGGGTAGAAAAAATCTGACGAAACTGTAAGGTTCTATAATAAAAGTTGGGGTTCTCAACAGATAGGCGAAGAAAATAAAAAAGAACGGCATATCCTCCTGATTCCCGATTTGTTGTGATCACATTATACCACAACTCTTCCCGTTTTTCAACCGTTTCCGTGCAAATAAAAGCAACCGCACCTCTTATGACGTGCGGTTGTAGCCGTTATGCAATTGATCAGAGCCTGGTTTGCCAAATACAACCTTTTTTAATCATGATTGATTTTTCGCTTCAGACTTTCAGAACCTTCCGCTACTGCTGCTGCGGGAGGAACCGCCGCTGCTGTGACCGCTGCCGGAAGAGGAGGATGTTTCCACCTTGGTTTTGGTCACCGTGCTGTAGAGGTAGAGATCGTTGCTGCGTTCCAGCACAAAGCTGTGATCCTTGACATAGTTCGCCGCGTTTCTCCCTTGGCGCGCGTTGTTCATGCGGTAAGCCAGAAACCCGGCAACGGCAAACCCGATGCCAAGCGCCAGAACAATGACGATTACCTCGGCAAGAACCGGGTTTGCGGAATCCTTTCCGAAGTCGCTGTCCTGCAGCCCGCCAACCTCAGAGAGGAATGCCAGCGCTGCCGCATTCCAGTTGCTGCCGCGCAGGGAATCGACCGTTGCGTCTTCGATCCGATTTTTCGAGGAGCGCTTCAGGTCATCGTTCATGCGTCCAATCCAGCGAATGCTGTAAGTCCGGAGGTTGGTATCGACCGCAAGAATGACCGCATCGGTCCTGTAATCGCAGTTCGTATCGTACAGAGCGTCGGCACGGTCATCCAACTGGCTTTCGTCCAATCCGCGATCGGTAAAAATGATGCCGATGTTGGCGCCGATTCGCTTTGCCGCCGCATCTGCTGCGGTTTTCAGAGTGGTTGCCTCGGCATCGGACAACACGCTGTCCGGATTTTCGACAAATCCGTCAGCATAGGAGCTGCCCGCAAAGCAGGGGAGGGACAGTGCCGCGCAAAGCGCCAAGACCGTCAGCAGGATGCAAAGGAGTTGTCTTTTTTTCATCCGAATACCCCTCCCATCCACAGAAACAGTTGTCCCAGCGCCGCAATTGCCGCCGCGATGCCGCCTGCCCACGCGAAAAACTGCCCCCAGGAGATTGGCAGCTTGCCGACGAACTTTCCGGTCTGACCGTTCATCGCGAAGAAATAGCGTTTGTCCTTATACTTGGTATTCAGGATGTACACCGGCAGCATGGCGTATTTGACCGCGCTGTCGGAGGTGCGGATGTCGGTGCTCCGGACCGTTACAGTCGCGTAGCCGCCAACCGTTCCGCGTAGGGAGTCCTCCAGGCTTTGCTGGACCCGGTGGGACGCGCGGGGGGACGAATCTTTTGCGGAGACATCGAAGCGGTCCGCCAGATAGCCCGAAAGATACGCCGTGCCGAAGTCGGTCAGGTCGCGGTAGTCAAACGGCTCCAGCGAATCCATGTAGGCGTCGTCCATTTTCTCCGAGGCATCCACGGGGATTTTCTCAAATGCCATGCGCCCGCCGCGAATGACCAGAAAATGGCTGGTCTTGGTGTAGCGGTAGTCGCCGCTGCGCCAGGAGGAAACGCGCGTTGCGTTGAAATGCACGGTGCCGTCCGCGTTGCAGTCGAAGAGCCAGAAGGGAACATAGACCCCTTGCAGCTTGTCGATGCTGTTCTCCTGTCGGAAAGCCCGGGGCAGGAGCCTTTTCCCTTTGTAGAATTTTTTCAGCGTGTCCTTTGCCGCCTGGCGGTCCAGCTTGAAGGGGATGATGTAATCCGGGCGAAGGGCACCGCTGATGCGCTCTTTGATAATGGCGGGATTGCCGCAATAGGGGCATTCGGTTGCCGCCATGTTGTCATCCCCGACCAGCGCCGCACCGCAGGATTGGCAGACAAACGCAGTCTGTTCGCCCTCGGTCTCTGTTCCCTCGTAATCCGACCATTCCGGCTCGGAGGTGTTCTTTTCGTCCTGTTCTGCCTGCGCCAGTTGTTCCAGTTGTTCAACGGAAAACCTGTTGTCGCAGTACTCGCAAACCAATTCCTGCGTCCCTCCGTCGAACTTCAGCCCGGCGCCGCAACAGGGACATTTGTATTCCAGTACGGTTTCGTCCGCCATGATCTGTCCGTTATCCTTCCGATTGGATTATTTTGTGTCGTTGTCGTCGAAGATATCGCCGCACTCGGGGCAGAACTTCGGCGGGTGCGCGGGATCTTCGGGCGTCCAACCGCATTTGTCGCAACGGTAGACTTTTGCGCCTGCGGGGCGCTTTGCACCGCACTCGGCGCAGAATTTGCCCTTGTTCTTCGCGCCGCACTTGGTGCAGGTCCAGAAGTCATCCGGCTTCGGGGCGCCGCACTCCGCGCAGAACTTGCCCGTGTTGACCGCGCCGCACTTGCAGGTCCAGCTGCCGGCAGGGGCCGCTTTGGCTGCCGCTGTTTCTTTCTGTGCCTGTGCCGCTGCGGCTGCCTGCTGTTGCTGCGCCTGCATCTGGAAGAGCTGGCTTGCGTTGACACCGCCCTGATTCTGCGCCATGTT
>USMO01000143.1 GCA_900555785.1 uncultured Eubacteriales bacterium
GTTCCGCCGTAGCCGGTCGAGAAGGACTCATACATATGGCGCAGTCTGCCGTCATAGCAGGCTGTCTTGCCGTCATAGCCGGTTCCGACGCGCACGGGCGTCTCGAGCGGGTCGGGCGCCTCGGTATCGGACGGCTCGGCGGAAGCCTCGGTCGGAGGCTCCGTGGGTGCGTCCGTCCCGGGCTCCGTGAAAGTCTCGGTGGGCATTTCGGTCTGCGTTTCGGTCGCGGTCTCCGTCACGGATCCGCCGGTCGCATCGGTTACGGCAGTCGTGCCGGATTCCGAGCCGGTATCCGGGTTACAGGATGCCAGCGTTGAGGCGGAAAGCAGCAGAATCAGGGCAACAGAAAGAATGCGTTTCATGGGAAAGCCTCCTATCAAAAGAGCATATTGATCAGTCTATGCGAACCAGCTCGCCGTCGCCGGGAGCCAGCGTCAGGGTATAGGCACCGTCCTGCTCATGCGTAACGACCCACAGTCCGGTCGCCTTGTCCATGTGCATGACGCGCCTGCCGGGCGTGACGGTAAATGTCACCGGGGAAGGATTCTCATAGTCCTTGTTTGCCAGCAGGACATACCCGCCGTCAAAGAAGCCTGCCGTTACCGCCTCTGCCTGCATGGACATCACATCGCGGAAGGCACCGCTCCAGTAGGTTACCTTTCCGTCCGGCACCTGCCCCAGATGGAATACCGCGCGGCTTTCGCGCCCCATCAGCGTATCGCCCAGCACGGACAGGTCACGGTTGATGCGTGCCACCATGTGATAGTGCGGGGTCTGCTCGCCGGTCTTGGAAATCATGCCGTTCCGCCAGTGCCACATATCATCGCCCTCCTCGGTGTCCACGCCGGGCGTCCAGTAGGTGAAGTAGGACAGCCGGCGGGCACCGTACACCAGGGACTGGAACACTTCCCAGCGGATCTCCGCCTCGGTCAGGTTGCGGTAGGGACCATGCTCCACCACAAGCACGATAACCATGAAGGGCGTATCCGTCTCGGCACTGACGCGGCGGACGTCCTCGATGTTGTCAAAGAAGCCGGGGCGCTCGACCTTGCGGAACGCCGCCTCGTATATCTGATTCTCACGCCGGCTGCCCATATCGACCGATTCCATCGGCTCACCCTTGATGAAATGGTAGTGGTCATAGCTGATGATTGCAGGGCTGACGGTATCGGCAAACTGCCGCACGTGGTCATAGTAGGTGGGGTTGCCCAGCATCTCCGCAGAAGCATAGTTGGGGAACAGGTTGATGTACGCTTCGTGTACCGGATCCAGATCGGCAAGGATCTGCCGCACCGCCGCCAGCGCGGGGAAAGCGCCGCTGTTCGGCTCATCCGTGATGTGGTAGCCATGCAGAGCCGGATAGCCGGCGTAATCCCGCACGACCGCACGCAGCAGCTCGGCACGGTGGTTCCCGTCGCCGATTGCCCGACCGATACGGTCGTCGGACAGCGTGACGCGCAGTCCCAGCCGCTCACAGAGCGCCAGCACCTCGTTCAGCGCGTCGGCACTGATGCAGTTGCCGGTGAAGTAGATTTCGGGGGTATCCTTCTTCAGAAGGTTGTAGTTCGGAGACTTGAGGTATTCAATCACCGCGCGTGCGCCGAGGTAGGAGCCGCCGATGCCGATTACAACCAGGACATCTGCGGTCTTCTGAATCTTCTTTGCAGCCGCCTTGATGCGGGCAAACTCTTCTTTGTCATAGTTCTCGGGGAGGTTGACCCAGCCCAGAAAATCGTTGCCGGCGCCGGTTTTGTTCCGGAGCATCGCATCGGCGGTCCGCACCTCGTCCGCTATTCTTTCGTATTCATGCGTGCGGATGAAGGATGCAAGATAATGATCGTTCAGTTTGATAGCCATAGGATAATCTGACCGTCCCTTTCGGAAAAAATTTTACGGTCTCATTATACACCATTTTCTCGGAAAATGCAATGGATTTCACAAAATAAATCACTTTTTTTAACCATTCTCACACTCAGACCAGGAGAAAGCGCGCCAGAACACGCCCAAGAATCTCGAAAAAACCGATTTTTTCGACATTCTCCGCAGCGGTCAGCGAAATCTGACCGATCACCCGCCCCTCAACCGTATAACTGACCGAGCCGACCGCATCCCCGGTCTTCACAGGTGCCGAGATTGCCTCCGGCTTCAGGATGCTCTGCCTGACTGCGGAAATCTGCGCCTTCGGCAGCACGGCGCGAAAGCCTTCGCTCGTCAGTGCGCAGCTGTTTCGGACACCGCCGGTGACCGGAATCGTCTCGTTCTGCACGCCCTCTGCCTCAAACAGCCCGTAGTTTGCAAAGCCCCAATCCAGCAGCGACACGGCTGCCGCGTTGCGGACGTCGCGCGATTCCGCGCCCATGATGACGCAGATCAGCGAGAACCCGTCGCGTTTGGCGGTCACGCTGACGCAAAAGCCCGCTTTGGAGGTCGAGCCGGTCTTCAGCCCGGTGCAGCCCGGGTAAAAGCGCACAAGCCGGTTGGTGTTGGTCAGCCCGAACGCGCCGTCGCGAATGGTATCCATCCAGATGGAGCTGTATTTCAGAATGGTTTCGTGCTTGATCAGTTCCCGCGACATGATGGCAATATCCCGCGCGCAGGTCAGATGGTTGGTGGCGGTATCGTCCAGCCCCGTGACGTTTTCAAAGTTGGTTCCGGTCATCTCCAGCTGTTTTGCGCGCCCGTTCATCTTGCCAACGAAGGACTGAACGCTGCCCGCGAGGTACTCAGCCAGCGCAACGGCTGCATCGTTTGCCGACGCAATGACAACCGATTTGAGCAGGTCCTCCAGTTTCATCTGCTCGCCTTCCTTCAGGTAAATCTGCGAGCCGCCCATGGATGCTGCGTTTGCCGAGACCGTGACGGTATCGTCCAGACGGATGATGCCGCTGTCGATCGCCTCCATCAGGAGCAGCAGGGTCATGATCTTAGTCACCGATGCCGGCGGCATTGCCTCCTCTGCGTTCTGGCTATAGAGCACCGCGCCGGTCGTTGCCTCCATCAGGATTGCGCTTTTGCAGGGCAGCTCTAAGCTCCCATCCTCTACGCCGAGGTCCGAGAGCACCGGCGTCGGCTTTTCGTCACCGACCGGCGCCTCGGTTCCGCTCCCGCTTCCCTCCGTTCCGGTCGCACCAACGCCCGCCGTCAGCGCCATTGCCAACATCAGGATTGCAAGAAATGCGGCACAAATTCTGCTGTGTCTGTTTTTCATGGTTTCCACCCCTTTCCGTTTACCACAGCCTATGTGCGCTTTGCGGAAAATATGCGGGAAAGACCTTGGGCTTTGCCCAAAGTTAGTGACTGACTTCAGTGCCTCTGACCATCGGAGATCCCGCCGGCCGGCGCCCCACCGCATCATCCACATCCCCCACACAATCCCCGCGACAAGTTCCCCTCTCCCTCTTGACAATCCACCAAAAACGTGGTATAATACCCAATGTCCAATCCTCATTTTGTCTCGCTGCCGTGGGCAGCAGGAAGGAAAGCAGATGATCAATATTGACTACTTTATTCATCCCGATGCGGCGGAAAAGCCGCTGGATACGCTGATTCCGACCGGTGGCATGACATCGATCTTCCGGCGGATTGCATGCGTGGGAGATTCGCTCTCCTCCGGCGAGCTGGAGACCTGGGACCCCACCGGCAAAAAGGTCTATCTGGACCTTTTTGAGCACTCCTGGGGGCAGTACATCGCCCGCATGACCGGCGCAAAGGTCTACAATTTTTCCAAGGGCGGCATGACCGCAAAGGAATATCTCGAGTCGTTCGCAAACGCGCGCAACTTTTGGGATCCCAAGTTGGCGTGCGATGCGTACATCATCGCGCTGGGCGTAAACGACCTGTTCGGGCATAAGCAGACGGTCGGCTCCACGGCAGACATCAACCGGGATAGCCCCGCCGACAGCGCAAATACCCTTGCCGGATACTTCGGTCAGCTGGTCCTGCGGCTGCGCACGATTCAGCCTGATGCAAAATTCTTCTTCCTGACCATGCCGCGCGGAGATAAGGACCCGGAACACATTGCGCTGGGTGACGCGCACGCAAAGCTGATGTACGACTTTGCCGCATTCTTCCCGAACAGCTATGTCATCGACCTGCGGCAATACGGTCCGGTCTACGATGACGAATTCCGGAAGAACTACTACGGCGGCGGGCATCTCAACACCATGGGCTACTATCTCACGGCGCTGGAGGTTGCGTCCTATATCGACTACATCATCCGTCACAACCCGTATGATTTCCGTTCCAACGGGCTTGCCGGGCTGCCCTATACCCTGCTCTAATCTGCCGGAAACACACTTTTGTGCAATTTGTCTGCTTTTCGTCAAAAGTACGCCTG
>USMO01000144.1 GCA_900555785.1 uncultured Eubacteriales bacterium
GAGGTTTGGAGGGAGAAGGAGACCCCTCCGAAAGGGGTCTCCTTCTCCCTCCAAGGTCATCCACACCCTCTCAAAAATCAATTTCCTTCTGCGGGTTGAGTTCGGGGGGATAGATCTTTTTGATTTCGTATGTAAGGCGCTCGGTGGGCTTGTAGAGATCGCCGACCTTCATGCCAATGATTCCGGCCTCTGCCTGAAGCGGGAACTTGTCAATATCGATGTTCAGCTCCACCTTTTTGGTGCCGTTGAGAATCGCATCCACTTTGCAGTGATTCTCAATCGCGTCCATATACCTGATTTCCGTTGTTTCCATCCTGATTTCTCCGTTCCTAAATTGAATGCTATAGAACGGCTGACCCATAAAAAGGATTCGACCGCTTTCTGCTTGGTTCCACCCTGTGCGACAGAATGATACCGGCTCGACTATATATTATACTGTATTTCTCTGGAAAAACCAGCCTTTTAGGGAAAAAACTTCAGAATTTACATTCTGTTCATATGGGGATTACCGGACCAAATGCCGCTTGATCTTTTTGGAGGTCGTTTTTTCGAACTCGGTGTATCGGAACTCCACGTTGCGAATTTGCTTGTAGGTCACCAGCTTGCGATTCATCTTGGCAATCTGCTCGCGAATCTTCTTTTCAATCGCCGCGTGATCGTTCGGATCGGGGAAGTCGTCCAGACGCGGGAAAATGATCGCCGTCAGCTGAATGTCATCGCCGCCGGGCTGCTTTCTGCCAATCACAACCGACTCCTGCGCCGAGGTCTGCGCCGCAATGTATTCCTCGATTTCCTCCGGGAAGACGTTCTTGCCGTTCTCCAGCACAATGACGTACTTTTTCCGCCCCGTGATGAAGATGTAGCCGTCCTGGTCCATGTAGCCAATGTCGCCGGTGCAGAACCAGCCGTCTTCGGTAAAGACCTTCGCGGTTTCCTCCGGGTTCTTGTAGTAGCCCAGCATCACGTTGGTGCCCTTGACCTGAATCTCGCCCTCATCGTAGCCCTTTTCATTGGTGTGGTCGGGGTCAATGCGCACCGTGCAGCAGTTGACTGCCGGACCGACCGACCCGCGCTTGGGCGCAAAATAGGGGTTGACCGCAATCAGTGGCGCGCATTCGGTAATGCCGTAGCCTTCAAAAATATCGATGCCGAACTCCTGGAAGGAGTCTGCCATTTCTGGATTGAGCGCCGCGCCGCCGCAGATGATTTGCTCCAGCATGCCGCCGAACGCGTTCGTCACCTGCTTGAAGAGCGTGCGGCGAACGTCAAAGGACAGCTTGCGCAGCGTTCGGGAGATCTCGCTGAGGTACTTCAGCAGCGAATCTTTGCCGGTCTTCTTTGCTTCGTCCCAGACCTTCTTGTTCATCGTGTAGACGAACAGCGGAACCAGAATCAGGCGCGTCGGACGGAACAGTTCGATATTCTTCATCACGCGCTTGAGGCTGTCGTTGATGCCGATATCAACACCGTAGTTGAGCGATGCGAGCGTGATGCAAAGCTCGTAGGTGTGGTGGATCGGCAGGAGCGACACCGTAACGTCATTGCACGAGAAGTCGACCGCTTCGCACGCTGCGTTGGCGGCAGAAATGACGTTGCGCTCCGAGAGCATGACGCACTTGCTGCTGCCTGTTGTGCCGGAGGTGAACAGCATCTCTGCCATGCGGTCCAGGTTGGTGACGGTGGGGTAGTTGTAGCCCTCCGCAACGCCCTCCTCGCCCAGCGCCATCAGTTCCTCGTAGGGGAGATAGCGCGGGTTCCCGTCGCACATTCCGCGCTCCGGGGCGATCGGAATCAGCTTTTGCACCGTCGGGTGCGCTTTTGCCAGTTCCTCGAATTTCTGGTTGAAGGCTGCGGAGTAGACGATGGCATCGATCTCGGCGAACGTGAGGAAGTTGGTGATCTCGCTTACCTCCAGTTCGCGGTCCATCGGAATTGCCACGCCGCCTGCCGCAATGGCTGCCACATACGAGGTAATCCACTCCGGAGAGGTCTCCCCGATGACGGCAATGCGCTTGCCCGCCAGCCCTGCCTTGGTGTAGCCTGCCGCCTGCCGCAGGAACCGCCCCGACAGCGACCGATAGGTCATGGTGTGCAGGTTGCGCTCTTTATCAAAATAACGAAGGGCAGTTTTGTCACCGAATGAGCCGATTTTTTTCGCAAAATGACTCATGCTTTCCACGGGGGTGTAAATACGTTCGGTCTTCTTTCTTCCCATTTGTTTTCTTCCTTTGCTTATTCGGCTCTCGCCGTGTGCTTCTATTATACCAGATAATCGCCCGTTTGTCAAGGGTGGAAGACCTTGGGGCGCTGCCCCAAGCCCTGCTTAGGGAACTTCTTGAAAGAAGTTCCCTAAGAACCCTCAAGAACTTGAACAGGTGGAGCTTTACCCCTGTCTTTTTGTGGGTGCGGATTTTGTGTAGCCGTGTTCGTAGGGAACGACACATGGATCATTCCCTATAAATTCGCACCCACCGAATTTCAAGCGATAAAATCCCTCTTATTAAAGGTTCTTGGAGTTCTTAGAACCTTCTTTCAAGAAGGTTCTAAGCGGGGTTCGGGGCAGCGCCCCGAGGTCTTCCCGAGGTCTTCCCCTACCTTTTCCCCGCGATCTTCTGCCGGCGGACATCAATGCCGACGAAGGGGAGGGGGGTGAACTCGCCGAAGAGGCGGCTGGTGATGCGGTCGCTGTAGGTTTTGCGCAGGTCGGAGGCAGACAGATTGGTGCTGATGATGGTCGCCTTGCCGAGGTTCATGCGCGTGTTGATGACCGTGTAGAGGACCGAGAGCGTGAACTGGTTGACCAGCTCGGTGCCGAGGTCGTCCAGAATCAGCAGGTCGCAGGACGTGTAACGCGACGTGTTGTCGGCATCGCCGCGCGCCGCGCTGTTGCCGAAGCGCTGCAGCTCAAAATCTGCCAGCATGCCGACCGCGCTGTTGTAAAATACATCGTAACCGCGCGCGATGACCACCTTTGCAACCGCCGTTGAAAGGTGCGTCTTTCCAAGCCCCGTGCCGCCCAGGAACAGCAGGTTGTGGGGGCGCTTCTGCCACTCCGGAGAGCCGAAGGTCTCGGCGTAGGTCCGGATGTCGGTCAGATTCTTCCGCATCCGTGCATAGGCATCCGGGTCGGCTTTGTAGTAATCCAGCGAGAAATTGTCAAACGACTGCGTTTGCATCAGCGACCCAAGCCCGGAGGAAATCATGCCCGCCTCCACGAGCCGGCGCCGCATGCAGGTACACATCTGAATGCCTACATATCCGCTGTCGCGGCATTTCGGGCACTCGTAGCGTGGGGAGCAGTAGTCGGCAGGGTAGCCGTAACGTGCCAGCAGGTCATGCCGTGCAGCCTGAATCCGCTCGTTCTCTGCCTGCAGACCCGCCACGCCGGATTTCGTGTCGCCGCCCTCCATTGCCTGCTTCATCAGACGCAGACCAAAGCCCGAGAGCGCGCAGTCCAGCTCCTGCAGACCGGGGATGATGCCGTAAAGCTCCTCCCGGCGTGCGTCAGCGGCTTCTTCGGCTTTCATGGCTTTGGTCTCGTATTCCGCACGGATGCGGCGGTAGTTTTCCTGATTGTATCCCATCGTTCCCTCCGGCAGCGGTGTTCGCCGGTCTGGCTGTCTGTGTCGGAATAGCTGCGGCACAGCGCGGCTTCAAAGAAATCGTCAGTGTCAAAGCTGCCCTGGCGCGGGGTCTGACCCTTTTTCTCCCGCTCGGCGTCCAACTTGGCGTCAATCTGCGCGGCGGTCTCCAGCCCCTCGCTGTGCCAGCGCTCCAGGATGGAGTTGGTGTAGGGGAGGGACGGCTCGTTGATTGCCCCGACCGTAATTTCGTATGCGCGCCGGATGATGTCTTCGCCGTATCCGTAGGCATTCCACGCGTCCAGCATGGCATTCTCTTTGGCGGTGAAGGACCGGCTGCCCAGCCCGAACATCGCGCGCACCTTGCCCTGCAGCGTCCGCCGCGCTTCTGCCTTGCGGACGAATGCCTCCAGCGCAGCCGCATCGGTCACGCCGTCATCAATCAGACGCAGGGCGTAGCGTTCGACTTCGCGCATCGACCGCTTTTCCATCCGCTTGCAGTGCGCCAGCAGGAGCAGGATGTATTCGTCATCCAGTCGCAGGTAGTCCGAAAGCCCGACCAGCAGCTGCGTTTCGTAGGGGTTGAAGACCTTTCCCCACACGTTCTGCGCCTCGCCCACCAGCATGCGCAGCGACTGGCTCTTTTCCAGCAGGTCTGCCAGCTGCGCGGTGGAGTAGTTCGGCAGTTCGTCGGCGCGCGCCAGGACCATCGCGGACTTGGCGGCGGGCGCAGCAGG
>USMO01000145.1 GCA_900555785.1 uncultured Eubacteriales bacterium
CTTCTTTCGGAGAAGGTTCTAAGAACTCCAAGAACTTCACCGCAAAGGGCAACCGTGTAGGTGGTGCAAGATTTGTTATGTGCTGTTGCTCGGTTGCCCTTTGCGGTGAAGTTTCGGGCTCTTTGAGCCCGCTCGGAAGAGGGCTCTACGCAGAGTTTGAAGCAGAACCTCAAGGTCTCCCCTACGGCACGCTACTTGCGGACTGCCCGCCCTCATCCGTCACCTGCGGCGCCCCTTCGGGGTTCGACTGGGCACCGAAGGGGCCTTGCTCTGAGATGACACGATGGGCTTGGGGTTCAGCGGTTCGTTCCGTTTTTATCCGTCTTAGTTAGTCTTATAAGAACGTGTGTCCCCCTTATCAGCCACTAACTTAGACGGACAAAGAATGTTAGAACCCCTTAACAACCAGCCCACTGTGTCATCCTGAGCGGAGCGGCGAGGGAGAACGTGACGGCGAACGCAACAAAGTAAAACCCGCCGCGTAGTCGAACCCCGGAGGGGCGCCAGCAGGCGGGATCTCCGATATTCAGAGGCAAGTCAGTCCATCACTATCTAAAACGGACAAAAAGTTAGACCCCCACCCACCCCCAAAAACCAACACAAGGAGAACCACCATGAAACAGGTAACCGTATTTTTTGAAGGTCTGGGTCTGCCCCGCATGACCTGGAACAAAACCGCCTTCACGCTGTTCGGGAGAATCAACGTCCCGTGGGCGTGGCTGATTCTGATGGCGAGCATCGTCGCGGGGGCGGCGTTCGCCATCCGGCGCGGCAAAAAGCGCGAAAAGATCGGCACGGACGAAATGTTTGTGGTCGTGCTGACCGCGCTGTTCGGCTCGCGTCTGCTTTACATGCTCGGCGACTTCGGCATGTTCCGGGGGCTTTCCTGGGCTGCGGAGTTGAAACTCTGGGGCAGCGTTGCGCTGACGGCGCTGCTGGTCGTATGCATCTGCCGGAGTTTCGTGCGCGTGCGGGTACAGCAGGTCGCCGACGTCTTAGCGCCCGCGTTCCTGCTCGGGGTCACCATCTGGGCTTTCTCCGCGCTGCTGAACGGCACGCCCGACAGCGCCTGGATGCGGGAGACCTCGGCGCTGAATCTCTTCGGCAAGACGGTCGCGCTCCCCTCCGGCGAGGGAACCCTCTGGTGGTTCCTCCGCATGGGGCTTTACCCCAACAACGAATTTGCCGACTACATGGTCTTTGTTCATCCGCTGTTCCTCTATACATCGGTCTGGTGTCTGATCGGGTTCCTGCTTCTGAACCTGTTCCAGCGCTTCAAGGCGTATGACGGTCAGGTCTTCTGGCTTGGCGTGGCATGGTTCTGCCTGGGGATGATTTTCATTTCGGGGCTTTCGACCGCTGCGATGGCCGGCGAAATCCAATGGGTGTCAGCGATCATCGCCTTCCTTGCTCTGGCGCGGCTGTTCGTGCTCGGCGCGGCATACCGGCAGGCGCGGCGGCGCTTTGAAGCCGGGCTTTTGGTCATCGTGAAAGGAGACAGTGCGGTACAATGAATCTGATTAACGGAAAAGAGATCTCCGCAGCCATTCGGGCAGAGCTGCGGGAGGAATGCACTGCCTTTGTTGCCAAGCGCGGGTATGCGCCCGGGCTTGCGGTTGTGATTGTCGGGGAGGACCCGGCATCCCAGGTCTACGTGCGCAACAAGGCGCGCGCCTGCGAGGAAGTCGGGTTCTACAGCGAGGTTCACCGGCTGCCCGCCGAGACGACGCAGGACGAGCTGAATACCCTGATTGACCGGCTGAATGCGGCTCAAAACATTCACGGCATTCTGGTTCAGCTTCCGCTCCCCCGCCACCTGGACGCGGAGGCGGTGACGCTGCGGATTGACCCGCGCAAGGATGTTGACGCGTTTCATCCCTACAATGCGGGCAAGATTCTGCTGGGCGATCCGGTCTTTCTTCCCTGCACGCCTGCCGGGATTATGGAGTTGTTACGCCGGTCCGGGATCGATCCTGCCGGCAAGCGCTGTGTGGTGGTCGGTCGCTCGAACATTGTCGGCAAGCCGATGGCGCTGCTGCTGCTTGCCGCAAACGGGACGGTGACGGTCTGCCACAGCAGGACGGTTGGGCTTGCCGACCTCACGCGCGAGGCTGACATTCTCGTCTCCGCTGTCGGGCGCCCCAATTTCATCACTGCCGACATGGTTCGCCCCGGTGCCGTTGTCATTGACGTTGGCATGAACCGAGATGCCTCCGGCAAACTGGTTGGCGATGTCGATTTCCCCTCTGTTGCCCCGCTCTGCTCGTTTATCACCCCCGTTCCCGGCGGTGTCGGTCCCATGACCATCACCATGCTCCTCCGAAACACGTTGGTTGCGGCGAAGGGATGAGGGGGAAAAGACCTTGGAGGGGGAAGGGAACCCCTTTCGTGGGGGTTCCCTTCCCCCTCCAAACCTCCCTCATCCTTCCCGAACTTTCCTGAGCCGGGGCTTTTGCACAGTGCGTTGGAATCTATGTGGAATTTGAAATTTACAGAGTGCGGCGCACTCTGCGCAGGCATAGCCCCGGCTCGGGAAAGTTTTGGGTGGATTGGGAGGTTGCAGAAAGTAAAGAGAGTGCGGCTATCGCACTTCATTGGTAGGTGGACACTTTTTACCCATCTTAGATAGTGATGGACTGACTTGCTGCCTCTGACCATCGGAGATCCCGCCTGCTGGCGCCCCTGCGGGCGGGATCTCCGAACGGTAGAGGCAATGCAGTCACACACTAACTTATCATGCAACTTACTGACCACCCGCCCTCATCCGGCTTGCAGGACGCATATGGCTACACAAAATCCACCCCACCCAATAATCACCCCAAAATCCCCCTTATTGAAAGTTCTTGGGGGTTCCCAGGGGGCTTCTTTCAAGAAGCCCCTGGGCAGGGTTTGGGGCAGCGCCCCAAGGTCTTCTTCCCCAAGGTCTTCCCCCAGAAAGGAGTACACATGAACGGATTCGTGCATCTGCACTTGCATAGCGAATATAGCCTGCTGGACGGCGCGTGCCGGATAACGGACATTCCGGAGCGGGTGAAGGAATGCGGACAGGAGGCGGTGGCGCTGACCGACCATGGCGTGATGTACGGCGCGGTCGCATTCTGGCAGGCGTGCCGGAACGCGGGAATCAAGCCGATCATCGGGTGCGAGGTCTACGTGGCGCACAACACGCGGTTTGAGAAAACCGTCAGCGCGGACGGCTACGCCGACCACCTGGTCCTGCTCTGCGAGAGCAACGAAGGATACCGCAATCTGTGCGAGATGGTGTCGCGCTCCTTTACCGAGGGCTTTTATAACAAACCGCGCGTCGACGAGGAACTGCTGCGCCGCTACCACGGCGGGCTGATTGCGCTGTCGGCATGCCTGGGCGGGAAGATTCCGAAGCAGCTGGCAAAAGGGAACTATAAAGGCGCAAAGGAGGCTGCGGAACGGTATGCGGAAATCTTCGGTCCCGAGCATTTCTATATCGAAATCCAGGACCACGGGCTGGCAGAGCAGCGGACCATGCTGCCCATGCTGGTCGACCTTGCAAAGGACTGCGGGCTGCCGCTGGTTGCCACCAACGACTGCCACTACCTGCGCCGCCAGGATGCGAACGCGCAGGCGGTCCTGATGTGCATCCAGACCAATACAACGGTCGACATGGGGCGCCCCGCCGCCTTCGCAACCGACGAGTTCTACCTCAAGGATACGAACGAGATGACCATGACCTTCAAGGCGTATCCCGAGGCGCTGGCAAACACCTGCCGCATCGCCGGGCGCTGCGAGGTCAGCTTCGATTTTTCCACCACGTATCTGCCGAAATTCCCCTGCCCGGCGGGCAAATCCGCTGCGGATTACCTGCGCGAGAAGGCAGAGGCGGGTTTTGCGGAGCGCGTGAAGCAGGGGCACATCACCTTTGCGGAGCACCCCGAAACGGCATACCGCGAGCGCATGGAATACGAGCTGTCGGTCATTTTGCAGATGGGCTACGCCGACTACTTCCTGATTGTGCAGGACTACGTGAACTACGCGCGGTCGCAGGATATTCCGGTCGGTCCCGGCAGAGGGTCGGGCGCGGGCAGCCTGGTTGCCTATTCGCTGGGCATTACCGACATCGACCCGCTGCGGTTTGACCTGCTTTTTGAGCGGTTCCTGAACCCCGAGCGCGTCAGTATGCCCGATTTTGACGTCGATTTCTGCTATGAGCGCCGTCAGGAGGTCATCGACTACGTCAACCGGAAGTACGGCGCAGACCATGTGGCCCAGATCGTCACCTTTGGCACCATGGCCGC
>USMO01000146.1 GCA_900555785.1 uncultured Eubacteriales bacterium
CTGCTTCTCCCTGACCGGGTACAGTGGCGGCGGCAAGAAGATGATCGCCCAGTACGAGGCGGACACTCGCACGCCTGACCTCGATGCGCCCCGCCCTTATGGCTTAACGCAATCGCACAAGCACCTGCCCGAAATGGCTGCCGTGAGCGGGCTCCCCGCCCCGGTGTTCTGCCCCGTGGTGGGTGATTTTTACAGCGGCATGCAGGTCACGGTCCCGCTGTTTGCGGCACAATGCGCGCCGGGGACCGCAAAAGAGACGGTCGCACAGCTTTACCGGGAGACCTACCGGGGACCGGTAGTCCGCTTCACCGAAACGCCGGACGAGGGCGGGTTCCTTTCCGCGGCTTCCCTTGCGGGAAAGGATTCCATGCGAATCAGCGTGAGCGGAAACGAAGAGCGGATGCTGCTGCTTGCGGTTTATGACAATCTCGGAAAAGGCGCGTCCGGTGCGGCGCTTGAATGCCTGAATATGGTACTGGGGTCTGATCCCTGCGAGGGGCTTTGCCTGTAAGGAGGAAACATGAAAACAGTGGAAGGCGGCGTTTGCGCCGCGAAAGGCTTTCTTGCCGCAGGTGTGCATTGCGGCATCCGGAAAAGCAAAACAAAAAAAGATCTCGCGCTGATCTACAGTGAAAAAAAGGCGACCGCGGCGGCGGTCTATACCACCAATCTGGTCAAAGGGGCGCCGCTGGTTGTGACGAAACAGCACCTGGCGGACGGGATGGCACAGGCGGTAATCTGCAACAGCGGCAACGCCAACACCTGCAATGCAAACGGCGTGGAGATTGCGGAGGAGATGTGTTCCCTGCTGGCTGACAAGCTCGGCGTTTCCGCCGACGATGTGGTGGTTGCCTCCACCGGCGTCATCGGTCAGCCGCTTGACATTGCGCCGATTGCCGCCGGCATCCCCCAGTTGGTCGCGTCGCTCGGCAAGGATTCCGCATCCGCGGCACAGGGCATCATGACCACGGATACCAAGCGCAAAGAGATCGCCGTGGAATTTCAGATCGGCGGCGCGACCTGCCACCTTGGCGGGATTGCAAAAGGCTCCGGAATGATCCACCCCAATATGGCAACCATGCTGGTCTTTCTGACGACGGACTGTGCAATCAGCGCCAAAATGCTGCAGCAGGCGCTCTCCGGCGATGTGTCGGAAACGTTCAACATGGTCAGCGTGGACGGAGATACTTCCACCAACGATATGGTCACGCTTCTTGCAAACGGAATGGCGGGCAACGCGGAAATCACCGCACCGGGGGCGGACTTTGATGCCTTCATGCAGGCGCTCAACACGGTGACCGTTTACCTCTGCCGCCGCATTGCCGGGGACGGCGAGGGTGCCACCAAGCTCCTGGAATGCAAGGTCACGGGCGCCGCAACCCATGAGATTGCCAAAACCGTCGCCAAAAGCGTGATCTGCTCCTCCCTGACCAAAGCAGCCATGTTCGGCGCGGATGCCAACTGGGGACGCGTGCTGTGCGCCATCGGATACAGCGGTGCCGATGTGGACGTCACGAAGATTGATGTCGCCTTCCGCTCCCCTGCCGGAACCGTTGCGGTGTGCCAAAACGGCGCCGGAATCCCTTTTTCCGAAGAGCAAGCCAAGAGCATCCTTTCGGAGAGCGAAATCGAAATCCTGGTAGAACTGAACGCCGGCAGTGCCGTCTCCACCGCGTGGGGATGCGACCTGACCTATGATTATGTAAAAATCAACGGTGACTACCGGACATAATACGGAGAAAAAATGGATATTACCAACGCGAAACGGGCGGAGGTTCTGGTACACGCTCTGCCGTATATTCAGGAGTACACCGGAAAGATCGTTGTCATCAAATACGGCGGCAACGCCATGATCAACGAGGATCTGAAGGATTCGGTCATGATGGATATCGTTCTGCTCTCCCTGATCGGCGTCCGGGTGGTGCTGGTGCACGGCGGCGGACCCGAAATCACCGATATGCTGAAAAAGATCGGAAAAGAAAGCGTATTCGTGGACGGACTGCGCGTCACCGACCGGGAAACCGCGGACACCGTGCAGATGGTTCTTGCGGGAAAGGTCAACAAAAGCCTTGTCGCACGGATCGAAAACAAGGGCGGAAACGCCATCGGGCTGTCCGGCATGGACGGACGCATGATTGAGGCAAAGGTCAAGGATGCGCGTCTCGGATTCGTGGGAGAAATCACAAAGGTCAACGTTGCCCCGATTCTGGACGTCATCGACAAGGGATACATTCCCGTGGTTTCCACCGTAGGGTGTGACCGCGAGGGAAACGTTTACAACATCAACGCCGACACTGCGGCGGCAAAGATCGCGGGCGAGTTGCGGGCGGAAAGCCTGATCTCCGTGACCGACATCGCAGGCATCCTGCGCGACAGGAACGACCCCGCCACGCTGATTCCCGTGATCCGCACGGCAGACGCGCCGGGGCTGATTGCCGACGGAACCATCAGCGGTGGCATGATCCCCAAGGTGGAGTGCTGTATCAACGCCATCCGCTGGGGAGTCAACCGCGTGTTCATCATCGACGGACGCATCCCGCACGCGATTCTGATCGAAATGCTGACCAATGAGGGCATCGGGACCATGTTTACGGAAGGGCTCCCCACCCTACGGTCGGAAGGAGGACTGTAATGCAACCGGATATCCAAGCGCTGGACAGGCAGTATATCGCCGGCACCTACCGCCGCTTCCCTGCGGTGCTCAGGCACGGGAAGGGGTCCCTGGTTTATGACGAAAACGAAAAGGAATATATCGACCTCTCCTCCGGTATTGCGGTGAACACCTTCGGCTATGCGGACGATGTCTGGCAGGCGGCTGTCACCGCGCAACTCGGCACCCTGCAGCACACCTCCAACCTGTATTACTCCGAGCCGTGCGCCGTGCTTGCTTCCATGCTCTGCGAAAAGACCGGCATGAGCAGAGTCTTTTTTTCCAATTCCGGAGCGGAAGCCAACGAGTGCGCCATCAAGGTGGCGCGCAAGTACGCGCAGGAGAAAAAAGGGAAAGAGCATTATCACATCATCACGCTGGAAAACAGCTTCCACGGGCGGACAATCACCACGCTTGCGGCAACCGGGCAGGCGGTTTTCCACCGGGATTTCACCCCGCTGACCGCAGGATTTCACCATGTACCGGCGGGCGACCTTGCGGGTGTACAAAAGCTGCTTGACACTTACCCGACCGCCGCCGTGATGATTGAGATCGTGCAGGGCGAGGGCGGTGTGATTCCGCTGGATCAGACCTTTGTCAAAGAGCTTGCCGCCCTGCTTTGCGCGCGCGATGTGCTTCTGATCTGCGATGAGGTGCAAATCGGAAACGGCAGAAGCGGAATGCTTTACGGATACATGAATTACGGCATTCAGCCGGATATTTTCACCACCGCCAAAGGACTGGGCGGCGGGCTTCCGATCGGCGCTACGGTGCTGGGGGAACGGGTAAAGGACGTGCTGACGCCGGGCACGCACGGCTCCACCTTTGGGGGGAACCCGGTGTGCTGTGCCGGTGCCGTTTCCATTCTTTCACGCCTGAACGAGGAAACGCTTGCCGGGGTGCGGGAACGCTCCGCATATATCGTAGGCGAGCTGACCGGTGCCCCCGGCGTGCGCTCCGTAACCGGGCTCGGACTGATGCTCGGTGTGGAGACCGAGCGCCCGGCGGCAGACGTAATCCGGGCGTGCATGGAAAGGGGCGTTCTGGTCATCAGCGCCAAAGAAAAGGTGCGGCTGCTGCCCGCGCTGAACATCCCGATGCCGCTGCTGGAACGGGCGGTGCATATTCTGAAAGAGGTCTGCTCCGGCGGACAGGAGGGCATATGAACACATTCAAAGGCAGGGATTTTCTGAAGCTGCTGGACTTTACCCCGGCGGAAATCGGGGCATTGCTGGATCTTTCGGCAGATTTGAAGGCGAAAAAGAAAACCGGCGTGGTGCATCGCCTGTGCGAGGGGAAAAATCTTGCCCTGATTTTTGAGAAAACCAGCACCCGCACGCGCTGTGCCTTTGAGGTAGCTGCAAGGGATCTCGGCATGGGTGTCACCTATCTGGATCCGACCGGATCGCAGATCGGCAAAAAGGAAAGCATCGCGGACACCGCCCGCGTGCTGTCGGGGATGTTTGACGGCATCGAGTACCGCGGGTTCGGGCAGAGCATTGTGGAGGAGCTTGCAAAGTATGCCTCCGTTCCGGTGTTCAACGGGCTGACCGATGAATTCCACCCGACGCAGATTCTGGCGGATTTTCTCACCGTCCGCGA
>USMO01000147.1 GCA_900555785.1 uncultured Eubacteriales bacterium
CAGGCGCCGCGATTACATGATCGGTCGGGCGGTAGATCTCCCGGCAAAAGCTCTCCTTTCGGCTCGCAAACAACGGTTTCATATCAGTCTCCTTTTCAGTCCTGCGCGGTGAAAAGATACATCCGCGCGTCTCCGTCATACAGAACTTTCTGAATGCACAGCCCCGCCGACATCCGGGCGGCACCGCTCAGCCGCTGTCCCGTCTCCTCGCAGAGATAGGTCAGCGTGGGGTCCGGTCCCTGCCAAAAACGGCAAAAAATCCCCCGCAGGTTGCCCTGCGGTGGATATTTTGAATGTTTTTGATTAAGCCTGACCGACCGAGCCGAAGAGCTCCATCTTCTCTTTGACGGTTGCCTTGATTGCTTCCGCACCGGGAGCGAGCAGCTTTCTCGGGTCAAAGCCCTTGCCTGCGAGGTCCTTGCCAGCCTCAACATACTCACGGGTTGCCGCCGCGAACGCCAGCTGGCACTCGGTGTTGACGTTGATTTTGGAAACGCCCAGGCTGATTGCCTTCTTGATCTGGTCTGCCGGGATACCGGTTCCGCCGTGCAGAACCAGCGGCATTGCGCCGACCTTTTCGGAAACGGCTGCCAGCGTCTCGAAGGACAGACCCTTCCAGTTTGCCGGATACTTACCGTGGATGTTGCCGATTCCTGCTGCCAGCATGGTAACGCCCAGGTCCGCAATCATCTTGCACTCGTTCGGATCCGCGCATTCGCCCATTCCGATTACGCCGTCCTCTTCGCCGCCGATGGCGCCGACCTCAGCCTCCAGAGACAGCCCCAGCTGGCTGGTAACGTGAACCAGCTCGCGGGTCTTCTCAACGTTCTCCGCAATCGGATAGTGCGAGCCGTCGAACATGATCGACGAGAAGCCCGCCTTGATGCACTTGTAGCAGCCCTCATAGGTGCCGTGGTCCAGGTGCAGCGCAACCGGAACCGTAATCTTCAGCTCCTCAATCATTGCCTTCACCATGTCGGCAACCGTCTTGAAGCCGCACATATACTTTCCCGCGCCCTCGGAAACGCCGAGGATGACAGGAGAATTCAGCTCCTGAGCGGTCTGCAGAATGGCTTTGGTCCATTCCAGGTTGTTAATGTTAAACTGACCGACGGCATAGTGCCCCGCCTTTGCTTTTTCCAGCATTTCTTTTGCAGATACGAGCATTGTAATTGAACCTCCGTTTTTCGATTCTGTCCTGCTTATAACAGATACATTATATACCATTCCGGCAAAAAAATCAAGCCGTTTTTCGAAAATCAGTCCGTTTTTTCCGAATTTTCTGCCACAGCCGCCTGTTTCAGCCCTTTCCGGTCCAGTTTTCCGTTCGGCGTGAGCGGCATTTTTTCCAGTTTCCGGAAAAGTGCCGGGAGCATGTAGCGCGGCAGATAGCTGCGCAGCGTTGCCATCAGCGCCGCACACTCCGCGTTTCCCGTGAAATAGAGCACGATGCGCCGGTGTTCGTCGTCATAGACGCAGCAGCATTGCCGCACCGCCTCGCACCGTGCCGCTGCGGCTTCGATCTCCCCCAGCTCAATCCGGTGCCCCTGGTGCTTGATTTGTGCATCCGCGCGGGAATGGAAGACCAGCTCTCCGTGCCGGTTGTAGCTTGCCAGGTCTCCGGTGCGATAGACCGTTTCCGGATACGCCTGCTGCATCGGGTTCTGCACGAACACCGCCGCGGTGCGCTCCGGGTCGTTGTAGTACCCCAGCGTCACGCAGGTTCCGCGCAGATAGATCTCGCCCACCTCGCCGGGCGCGACCGGCTTTCCGTCCTCTCCCAGCAGCAGCACGCCGGTATTGCGGAACGGCTTTCCGATCGGGATTGCCTCGCCCTCCTCCAGCGTGCGGTCCGCGCGCCAATAGCAGGACATGCCCGTGGCTTCGGTCGGTCCGTAGAGGTTGAAAAAGGTAGCCCCCGGAAGCGCCTGCCGCCAGAGTTTGTACTGCCGGGGCGGGAAGACCTCGCTGCCGAACGCGACCGTGCGCAGGTACTTTGGCGGGTTCTTCTCCAGCACGCCGAAGGACGAAATCATGGTCAGCGCCGAAACGACCCAGCAGACCGTGTTGATGCGGTGCTCGTTGAGGAAATCGCACAGCTTCATCGGGAACAGGAACAGCTGGCGCGGGACGAAATAAGCGGTTGCGCCGAACTTGATAACCGGCATCAGCTCCTTCAGCGGCGCGTCAAAGAAGAGCGGGGTCTGGTTGGCAAACACGCAGGTTTCGTCGAACCCCAGCGCGTCGGACAGCGCCTCGGTATAGTCGATGACCGAGCGATGGCAGGCAATAACGCCCTTCGGCGTTCCGGTTGAGCCGGAGGTAAAGACCACATAAATCGGGTCGGTATCCAGCTGGCTCTCCCGCACCCCTCGCAGGGCTGCCGGGTCTTCATCCTCCCCCGCCAGGTCGGCATAGCGGAGGACCGTTCCGTGCCAGTCCAGCTTGCCCGCCAGCTTCTCGCCCTTTTCGTCCACAATCATGCACGCAGCGCCGACCGTTGCCAGAATGCTTTCCATGCGCGGCGCCGGCATGGCGGGATCCAGCGGCACGTAAAAGTTCCCGGCATAGACCGTTCCCCAGAACGCCGCCGGGACCGTCGGGTGCTTCTCCATCAGAATTGCAACCGGTCTCCCATTGCCGCGTCCCTGCCGCAGCAGTGCCGAGCCGATTCCGCGCGCCGCCCGGAAGAGCGCACCAAAGGTCAGACTGTCTTGCCCGTCCGAAAACGCCACCTTGTCCGGCACCCGCGCGGCAGTAGTCTCAAGATATTCCAATACGTTATTCAACATTTGCACTCCTTAATAGGGGAAGACCTCGGGGCGCTGCCCCGAACCCCGTTTAAAACCTTCTTAGAAGAAGGTTTTAAAAATTCGAAGAATTTTCCTGAGAAGGGCATCCCCCCATTTTGACCGACCGAAAATTTCCTGCGTGCGAGAAATAGGGGGATGCCCTTCTCAGGAAAAGTTCTTGGTGTTCTTAGACCCTTCTTTCAAGAAGGGTCTAAGCAGAGTTTGAGACAGCGTCTCAAGGTCTCCCCCTATTATTGAATCGCAATATATTCCCGTGTAGCAGTTTTGGGATAGCCGGAAAGGTCGGTGTTGTAGAGGTCGGGGCGTTCGGCGCGCAGGTAGGCAAGCTGGCTGTCGGTCAGGAGGTAAGCATCCCAGGTCTGCCTGTCCACGCGCGTGGAATCGTAGTAGTACCAAACCGGAGCCTCGGCGGTCCCGATGTTGACCATCGACCAGTAGTGCGAGTTGGATTTCCCGCTGTCCGGCGCCTTGAAGATGTCCTTGTTCTCAATGCCGAGCCGCTCAAAGAACGCCTTGGAGAGCGAGAAATAGGTGAAGCAGTCGCCAGCCTTCTTGGTCAGCGCATCATACGCCCCGCGAACCCAGTCGCCCTTGTCGGAAGTTCCTTGGTAGGAAATGGTCTTCCGGTCGTGAACGTATTCCCAAATCAGCTGGACCTGTGTGGATTTCGGCTGACCCGCAAGCCCCAGACTTTCAATCAGCGGGTCCAGCTTTTCCCAAAGCATCTCCTCAGTGATCTTGTTGTCATAAACATGCACTTTGGTCTCTGCCGTGGTGTGCTTGCCGGTGCGGTCGGTTGCCGTGTATACAACAGGATACTCCCCCACCGCCGATGTGTTAACTTTGGAATCGTCGATGACCAGATCAATCTTCCCGTCGCAGTCGTCGGACACCGTAATGCCGTCCCGGTATGCAACCGCATCGCCGATGTAAACAGCAATGACATGCACGCCGGAGATCACCGGCGCCTCCTTGTCAACCGTCACGTTCAGCGAAGCCGTCTTTTTAACGGTCTTCCCTTTCGCAGTGCGGTAGACCAGCGCCACCGTGTAGGTCTTGGTCATCATGGTCTTGGGGAACGGTGTTTCGTCTGCAAACGAGACCGACGCGCCCTCCGGCAAATCGGGATAGAAATCCTCGGCAGTGGGCCAATCGGTGCCGAACGCCCAGCGCAGCTCCCGAGGCTCGGAAACCGTTTCGCTGCTGCAGCCCGACAGCAGGCATAGGAGCGCCGCCGCGAGAACCGACAGAAGAATCCATTTTTTCACGGTCAACACCCCTTCCTTTTCTTATCAGAACCGCTTTCCCTTTGCCATGCAAAATCCGCAGGACTTTCGCCTATCTTTTTTCAGCCCGCTTTGCTGCAAAGAATGCACGCAGCGGAGCCAGACATTCTGCCTCCAGCACCCCGCCCAGCACCTCC
>USMO01000148.1 GCA_900555785.1 uncultured Eubacteriales bacterium
AATCGGTGTAAAATAGGGGTATCCCGAAAGGGAAATCACACGATTGGGGGAATGAAGATGAATTTTCGGAGCGACGGAAATCGGTCGGCGCAGGCGGCGCTGTTCGGAAAGCGGATTGGGCGGGAGGACCCCTGCTGCGGTCCTCTGTGCGCGGACCCGGTTCGCTGGCAGGCGGCGATGATCTGCGATGCGAGGCTTTCCGGCGCGCCGGAGGGCTTGCGTTCCACCGACGGGGAAACAACAAACGGAAAGAGGGATGAAAATGGAAAGAAAAACAATGTTTGACATGCGGAAAATCGGGCGCAAAATTTCCGAGCTGCGGAAATCCCGCAACATGACGCAAATGGCGCTTGCGGACGCGCTGGGCATCAGCTTTCAGGCAGTGTCGAACTGGGAGCGCGGGGAGAGCATGCCGGACATCGCCAAGCTGGGCGAGCTGTCGCAGATTTTCGGGGTCCCGATTGATGACATCCTTTGCAATACGCGCGCGGCTGAGGTCGTGAAGGAAATCTCCTCCGGCGACCCGGCAGCGGACATTACCCCGGCTGAGCTTGCAGACGCGGCGCCGATTCTGCCGCCCGCGCAGGTTGAAGTGTGCGCCAAGGAGCAGACCGTGCGCTTTACTTTCTCCGATGTGGCTGCGCTGGCGCCGTTCCTGGATTCCAAGACCCTGGCAGACATCGTTCTGGCAAGGGTGGAGGAGGGCTGCACCGTAGAGGAACTGGTCACCCTGGCGCCGCTGATGGATTCGGATGATTTGGACCGGCTCGTACATCAGAAACTGGACGGAACCTGCGACGTCGGCGAATTGGTCGCGCTCGCCCCGTTCCTGGAGGAGGGCACGCTGTCCGGAATCGCCAAAACCCGGCTGGAGTCCGGTTGCTCGGTCAGCGAACTCTCCGCGCTGGCGCCTTTTCTGGACGAGGATGCCGTGACTGAAATTGTCAAGGAACGGCTGGAATCCGGCTGTTCGGTCAAAGAGATTTCCGAACTTGCGCCCTTCATGGATGAGGACGCCGTGACCGAGATTGTCAAGGACCGGCTGGGGTCCGGCTGCTCAATCGAGGAGATTGCCGAGCTTGCGCCCTTTATGGATGAAACCGCACTCGGGGAGATTGTGAAAAAGTATTTTTTGCGGTGAAGTTCTTGGGGTGACTGGTTGCTGCGCAACCAGTCAGTAGCGCAGCGTTGCTTCTCTCCGAAAGAAGTTCCCCTAAGCAGGGCTCGTGGCACCGCCACGAGGTCTTCCCCTATAAAATATCACAAAAAACCGGAAAAGCCCTTGCAAAAGCGTGGAAAATGTGGTATCATAATGCGTAGATAGAGACGAGCGGAGGTGAGGAAATGGAGCAATCGAAAAAGCGGACCACGAGCGGGAAACGGGACCGGATTCTGCGCATCTGCGCAGCCGCGGCTGCCGTGCTGTTCGTGGTGTATACCGTGGTCGACCCAAAGCTGTCCGCAGATGACACCACCCAAAACCTGCTGCGTTCCACCCTGTCGCGCGTCCTGGGGTCGGCAGTCTTCCTGTTCGTTCTGCTGTACCAGCGTAACCGACTGTTCGCAAAGCCGACCGCAGCCTGCCTGCCCGCATTTTTGCCGGCGCTCGCCGTGGTGGTCAATAACTTTCCCATCCTGTCGGCAGCCGGCGGGGACGCATACCTCACACGCCCGGAACTGGTCCCGCTGTTCGCGCTGGATGCCTGGATGATCGGTGTCTTTGAGGAAATCGCCTTCCGGGGCGTTCTGTTTCCGCTGCTGCTCGAGAACCGGAGGGGGACGACCCGGCAGATCTTCCGCACAACCGTTGCGGTGTCGGCGGTGTTCGGCCTGGTCCACCTCGTCAACCTCATCGAGGGCGCGGGCATCGGACCAACCCTGCTGCAGGTCGGGTATTCCTTCCTCATCGGGGGCATGTGCTCCATCGTGCTGCTGAAAAGCGGGAACCTGCTGCTGTGCATCCTGCTGCACGCCGTGTACGACTTCTGCGGCGGGCTCTACCCGGCGCTGGGCGCGGGCAGCTGGTGGGATACGCCGACGGTCATCTGGACTGCGGTGCTGGGCACGGCGGTTTTTGTCTGGATGATGAGAATTCTGATGCATATCAAACCGGAAGAAGCAGACCGGCTTTACAGAAAAGAGGAGAAAAATCATGAACACGATTCGGATTAACAGCAGAAATTCCAAAATGGTGGCGCATCGTGGCGTCAGCGGACTGGAAAAGGAAAATACGCTTTGCGCGTTCGTGGCGGCGGGCAACCGCTCCTACTACGGCGTGGAAACCGACGTACACCGCACGGGGGACGGGCAGTTTGCCATCATTCATGACGACAACACCCGGCGCGTCGGCGGTGAGGCGCGGGTGCTGGAGGTGGAGACAACAGACCTTGCCACTCTGCGCAGCCTCCCGCTGCAGGATGTGGACGGGAGCGACGGACGCGTGGATTTGCGCATTCCGACGCTGCGCGAATACATCCGCTGCTGCAAAAAATACGGTAAGGATTGCGTGCTGGAGCTGAAGAACCGCATTCCGACCGAGGACATTGCGCGCATGGTGGCAGAGATTCGCGAGGAGGAGTACCTGGAGCACGTGATTTTTATCGGCTTCAGCGTGGAGAACATGACCGACCTGCGGCAGCTGCTGCCGGACCAGACCCTGCAGCTTCTGACGAAGGTGCTGGATGATGCCGTGCTGGAAACGCTGACGGCGAACCGGCTGGACGTGGACGTTTACTGGAAAGCGCTGACGAAGGAGTGGACCGACCGGCTGCATGCGGCAGGCGTCCGGATTAACGTTTGGACCGTGGACGATCCCGCCGTAGGAGAGCAGATGGCAGAGTGGGGCGTGGATTACATCACTTCGAACATTCTTGAGTAAATCGACGAAAAAAACGTGATGTTGTACAAAAAATACGGGGAGCGACCGGTGTGCCGCTCCCTGTATTTTGTCAACAGCCCCCGCCGAGGGCGGGGGCTGCAATGGATAGGAATCTTAAACTTCGGGCACAATCAGACCGTAGGCGCCGTCGCGGCGGGCGTAGACCACGCAGGTCTGCCCGGTTTCGCCGTTGTTGAAGACGAAGAACTGATGCCCCAGCAGGTTCATCTGCAGAATCGCTTCTTCCGGCGTCATGGGCTTGACGGGGAAGGTCTTGGTACGCAGAATCGTCTCGTCATCCTCGGTGTCCGGCTCGTCCGGGGCGAAAAATTCCTCCGGTATCACCTCAATGCCGCCGGTACGCAGCCGCCGCGCAACACGGGTCTTGTTGCGGCGAATCTGGCGCTCGATTGCTTCGGTTGCCTCGTCCAGCGCGGTCCGGAAACTCGCGGCGCCAATCTCGCTGCGGAAGAGCGTGTTTGCCGCGGAAATCGTAATTTCGAGATTCTTTTCATTATGTTTGCAGGAGAGCGTCACGGTTGCGGAGGCTTCTCCCGAAAAATACTTGTCAAACTTGCTGAGCTTGTGTTCAATCAGGTCCTTCATTTCATCGTAAACATTCATCTGTCTGCCAACTACGGTAATTTTCATGGTTTCGTCCAACCTTTCTTCTGGTTTGCGAAAGAACGGTTCCTTTCGTATCTTCAGTATACCATAAAATTTTCGTCCTGTAAAGATGAAACAAAACATTTTTACATACTCGCAAAATATTTGTTTGAATTGATGGAAAATCCGGCAAAAAATATCCGAATGCTACTTGACAGAACGTGAAAAATCTGGTATAATAAATAATGATGCAAAAGACAAACCGAGGTGCCGAAATGAAGGGAACCGAACAGGAACTGAAAAAACTGAGGGAGCGGATTGCCTACCATGCCAAGCGCTACTATGTGGATGACGACCCCGAAATCTCGGATTATGAATATGACCGGATGTACGCCGAGCTTTTGCGGCTGGAAGCGGAGCACCCGGAATGGGACGACCCGTCGTCGCCTTCTCACAGGGTTGGCGGCAAGCCGCTGGACAAATTTCAGAAGGTGACGCACAGCGTGCAGATGAACTCGCTGTCGGACGTGTTTTCGTTTGAGGAACTGCAGGCGTTTTTGGACCGGGTGGCAGCGGTGATTCCGGATGCAGCCTATTCGGTGGAGCCGAAGATTGACGGACTGTCGGTGGCGCTGCGGTACGAGGCGGGCGTGTTCGTGCAGGGCGCGACCCGGGGAGACGGCTTTGTCGGAGAGGGCGTGACGCAGAATGTGCGGACGGTCTTCTCAATCCCGCTGACGCTGCCCG
>USMO01000149.1 GCA_900555785.1 uncultured Eubacteriales bacterium
CTTGCGGAACACGTCATTGCCCTTCTTGCCGAAGGCTTCGCCGCCGGCCTTAGTGAGCGTGCTCATCTCACCGATATCGGCGCCGGCCACAAAAGCCTTTTCACCGCAGCCTGTGAGCACCAGTGCGCGAATCTCCTCATCGGCCTTCACCAGCTCCACCAGCACCTGCACCATCTTTTCCATAGACGGCACGGGGATGAACTCATGGACGCCGTGGAAGTTTGCGCCGCCGGTGCAGAGGTTCGGGCAAGGCAGACCCATGAAGGAGAGCCGCGCGCCATCGGTCCCGCCGCGAATCGGCACCAGGACCGGCTCAACGCCCTCCGCGCGCATGGCAGCCTGCGCATGCTCAATCAGCTCCATGTGCGGCAGAATCTGCTCCTTCATGTTGTAGTAGCTGTCCTTCACCGTCAGCGTAAAGCTGCCGTCGCCCCACACGCTGTTCTCAAACGCCGTCAGCGCGGCAAGGAACGCCTTCCGCTTCTCAAACGATGCGCGGTCATGGTCGCGGATTAACAGGCTGGCATACGCCTCGGTCTCGTTCCCGCCCATGTCGTGTACATGGAAGAAGCCTTCGTAGCCCTCGGTGTGCGCCGGGGTCTCCGCTGCCGGAAGCCCGTGCAGCCACTCGCAGAGCATCAGAATGGCGTTCTTCATCTTGTTTTTCGCGCTGCCCGGGTGAATGTTGACGCCGCGCACCGTGATTTTTGCCGATGCCGCGTTGAAGTTTTCAAACTCAATCTCCCCCAGCTCGCCGCCGTCCACCGTGTAGGCAAAGTCGGCGCCGAATTTCTGCACGTCAAAGTGGTCCGCGCCGCAGCCGATCTCCTCGTCCGGCGTAAATCCGACCGCAATCTTTCCGTGCGGGATTTCCGGATGCGCCAGCAGGTATTCGCAGGCAGACAGAATCTCTGCCACACCAGCCTTGTCGTCCGCCCCCAGGAGCGTTGTGCCGTCGGTCACAACCAGATGCTGCCCCTCGTAGCGGGAAAGGAACGGGAAGGTGGAAAGCGACAGCTTCTCGCCGTTTCCAAGTTCCACGTCGCCGCCCTGATATTCCACTACCCGGGGCTTGATATTTGCGCCGGATGCATCGGGCGAGGTGTCCATGTGCGAGATAAAACCCAGCACCGGCGCAGTCTCCTGCCCCTCGATTGCGGGCAGATAGCCCATGACATACCCGTTTTTGTCCATCGAAACATCCGTCAGCCCCATCCGCTGCATCGCGTCAGCCAAATGCGCGCCCAGCACCTTCTGCCCCGGCGTGCTGGGAACCGTTTCCGATTGCTCGCTTGACTGCGTGTCAAACGAGACCAGATCCAAAAATCGCTCCAGTACCTTCATCGTATCCCTCAAAACGCCCACGTGCCGTTCTCAAAGATTTTCACGCGCTTGCCGTCGCCGGTCACGCCGGTAATCGAAAGGTCGCGGGTTCCAATCATGAAATCCACGTGAATCATCGAATCGTTAATGCCCATCTCGTACAGTTCCTTGGTCGTGTAGTTCTCATAGCCCTTGATGACGTTTGTAAAGCCGTGACCCAGCGCCAGGTGGCAGGCGGCGTTCTCGTCAAAGAGCGTGTTGTAGAAGAGCACGCCGGTCTGGTTGATCGGACTTTCATACGGCACCAACGCGCACTCGCCCAGGAACGCCGCGCCGTCGTCCATGCCGATCATCTCGCGCAGCAGGTCCTCGCCCTTCTCGGCATGAACCTCAACCGCCTTGCCGCCTTCAAACCGGACCGAGAAATTCTCGATCAGCTCGCCGTTGTAGGAAAGCGGCTTGGAGGAATACACAATGCCCTCCGCTTCGCCCTTGCGCGGAGACGTGAACACCTCCTCGGACGGCATGTTCGGGTTGTAGAACAGCCCCTCCTTGCCCAGCAGCTCCTCTGCACCGCCCATAAAGAGCGCGTTCTCCAGCAGGCCGACCCTGAAGTCGGTCCCGTTTGAGGACTTGTACTCCAGCGACTTCAGCCCCAGGCTGTTGAGATAGTCGCAGCGCGCGTGCAGATCGTTGTTGTGCGCCTCCCAAGCTGCAACCGGGTCGTTGTCCTCGGTCACGCGGACCGTGTAGAGAATCTTTTCCCAGAGCATTTCCATCGCCTTGCCGCGGCTCTCGCCCGGGAAGACCTTCTTTGCCCAGGCAGCGCCCGGAATGGCTGCAATGCACCACTGATACTTGTTTTCCATCTCCTCGCGGAAGGGCTTAATGACCTTGAACCGCGCCTGCGCAGACTTCGCGCGCTTGGACTGGTTGATTCCCTTCAGCCCGTCCGGGTCGTCGGATTCGAGATAGATGCGCACCGGCAGCGTCTCCACCTGGTGCTTCAGCTTTTCCACCTCCCAGTTCTCAACCTTCGAAAGGGTAGCAACCGAGCAGGCCTTGAGGTTGAGCTTGGTCAGCGGCTGGTACGTCCAATCCACAACCACCTTTCTCGCGCCGCACTTGTAGCATTCCTCTGCCACCATGCGGGCAAAATCGGGTTGCTCGACCGACGCCAGGATGATAACGTCCTGCCCCTTCTGCACCTTGCCGCCTTCGGCAGCAATCAGATGCGCGTACTTTCTCAAAACCGTTTTTTTCATACACTTTCCTCCGCCGGACAGGCGCCCGGCAAACTTTCTATAATAGATGATAGGTATATTATACCGCCCGCACGCCGATTTGTCAATCACAGGGCACAAAAAAAGCCCGAAAAAACCGAAAAAAAGCAGACTCCGGCGGCGCCGCCCGAAAAAAAGCATTCCCGGGAGCATGAAAAAGCCCAAAACATATTGACAGCGCCGCTATTTTGTGGTATACTAAAGGAGTGACCAAAATTGAATATTGGGGTGTAGCCAAGCGGTAAGGCACCAGACTTTGACTCTGGCATCCGTCGGTCCGAATCCGGCCACCCCAGCCAAAAATCTCCCCAGACGAAGTTTGGGGAGATTTTTACCTATTACCTCTTCACTTTTCATTTTTCACTTATCCCGTCCGGGAGGTTTTTGGCGAAGTAATAAGGAATAGTGAATAGCGAAGAAGAGAGGTAGCTTTTCGTCTTTGCCTCATAAATTATAGAAGGGAGACTCGCAGCAACAATGAACAAGTTAAAATGGTATAAAAAAATATTGATCGCATTAACAGTTATTATACTTTCTCCCTTAATTATCGTAGGATTAACATTTGCAGGAATATGTATATTGTTCCAAATTCCAAAAGACAAAAAAAGATATAAAAATTCTCGTTACTATGCAGATTTCAAACAAAAGTTCACGATGGATATTCTGAATTCACCTGAATATCGCTTTTACAATTCTGCTGTGCGACGGAACTTACAGTTAAAGTATATCAAACAAAAATCAAACGGATTTGAATATTTTATTTACAACGAAACAATTTACCTTTTTCCCGACTTTGAACAAATTGATTTTGACGAGAATAAAAAATATTGGCAGGTAGATCAGGATGGCGATTGGAAACCTTTCAACGTATGTTATGATAACCTGCTTGATAAATTGGAAAAGATGACAAATTATCCCGTAAAGTTACTTGTTGAAAGGGAAATGTTTCCGATACTAAATCTAAACGGTAAAAATATTCCAGGCTGCATCTTTGTCACATGGAATTATGAAACTGCATTTGAAAATGAAGAATCTCCATTAAAAATGCTTATCCCGGAAAACTCCAAGGAGCTTTACGAGATGATGCTTCAAACTCCGAATTTATGTGGCACCTTTGAACTTACCGATGATGGCGAAAAAATCATGTGGCATTTATATGAAAACATCTTGATTGAAATCAATGTTGATTCGCAAGCGTGTTATTTCGGTGTAAGCAAATTGTTATTTGGAAAAATTGAAAGTGGTATTACTCATTGGCACCCATCAATTTTTGAAATTTACGATGAAGTTTACAGCATTGGAAAACGCGGGAATGTGATGGTGCTCCGCTCTACTGTGGGTTGCGGCGCTTTGATGTATTCCGGTAGTAAAGCCGATTGTCCCTACTCACCGGACAAAAAGTATTTATTAGGGAAATACTACTATTTAGAGGCAAAATAATAACATAGTTCTGTTTACAAGCATGGCTCTGCAAGCCCGGAAGATCGCGGTCACTTGCAAGCCTCTGTTTCACCAACGGAGAGGTGTACCCTTATGCTGCATCTAAATTGGATAACACAAATTCAGCATCTAAAATGACCTGTAGACACATGATGACAAGTCAATTTAGATCCGGACGAG
>USMO01000150.1 GCA_900555785.1 uncultured Eubacteriales bacterium
CTTCTCCCTCCAAACCTCCCTCATCCTCCCCGAACTTTCCTGAGCCGGGGGTTGTTTTACAGTGCTTCTGAACGTTCCGTGCTGCAAAGCGAGACGCGGTGCGGTTAAGGGGCGCCGGACAACCCCCGGCTCAGGAAAGTTTTTGGTTGTCTGGGTAGGTTGGAATTTGATATAGAGAGCGGCTATCGCACTTGTTATGTGTGCGGTAGCCGCTCTTTTTTCCCGAAGGGCAAAAATTCGCTGTTTGTCGGTTGTAAATCTAAAAAGATCGCCGGTCGGTTGTAAATTTAAAAAAGATAGTTGTACGGACAAAACAACAGAATTGCCATGTTCGCACAGCCGAAGGAAAACCTTCCCCTTCGAGGGGAAAGGTGGCGCCGCAGGCGACGGATGAGGGCGGGTGGTCGGTAAGTAGCATGATCGAATTATTGATTTGAGGATAACAGCCGCTACGGCTACCCCCGTCCCTCTCTCCCCAATTCCTCCCCCTATTTTTCCATTCCCACTTGACAAACCCAATCAATTGTGCTATACTGTTATCAAACAATAACACATGTTATGATTGGAGGAATCCTATGCCTGCGAAAAAGCTGATTCCACGGGAAGCGATTCTGTCGTGCGCGATGGAGATACTGGAAGCCGAAGGCTCCGAGGCGTTGAACGCGCGCACGCTTGCCCGGCGGCTGGGGTGTTCAACACAGCCGATCTACCTTTCCTTTTCGAGCATGGAGGAACTGCGCCAGGAGCTTTTGGAGCGGTGCCGGACGGTGCAGGAGGGCTACATTGCGAGAACGGAAGAGCCAACCCTGTTCATGCGCTCGTCACTCGGCTTTTTGCGATACGTCTACGAAAAACCCCGGCTGTTCCGCTTTGTCTACTTTGAAAATTCCTTCCGGAACACCCCCGCCGACCGGGCATTCATTGATGCCACGGTATCGGGCATCATGCAGGCTGGCGGGTACCGTTCCCGCGCGATTGCCGAACGGTTTTACTACGCGACCTGGTTCTTCATGTACGGCATTGCGGTGCAGCTGGTTTACGGCTTCATGTCCCCGAAATGGGAGGACATCCGCACGATGCTGGAGGATGAATTTGCAGCGCTCAAGCGTTATTATAAGGAGATGGACCAACATGAATGAAAGTATTATCGTAACCGATCTTTGCAAGCAATACCGCGAGGTGCGGGCGCTGGACGGCGTGAGCCTGACGGTTCACCGGGGCGAGCTGTTCGGGCTGCTCGGGGTCAACGGCGCGGGCAAGACCACCCTGATCAAAATCCTTTCGGGGCTGGTCTCCAAGACCTCCGGCAACGCCACCGTAGAGGGGTTGGAAGTCCCCCGCGACATGGAGGCAATCAAGGCGCTGGTTTCGGTATCCCCGCAGGAGACCGCCATCGCGCCCAACCTGACGGTGATGGAAAATCTGCGTTTTTTTGCCGCGATTTACGGAAAGACCGATGAAGAACACCTGCAGCAGATCATCCGGATGTTCCATCTGGAGGAAGTTCTGAACCGGTGCGCCAAGACGCTTTCCGGCGGTTGGGGGCGGCGGCTGTCAATCGCGCTGGCGCTCGTTTCGGAGCCGCGCGTGCTGTTTCTGGACGAACCGACGCTGGGGCTGGATGTTCTGGCGCGGCGGGAGCTTTGGGAAATCATTCGCACGCTGAAGGGGCAGGTCACCATCGTTCTGACCAGCCACTACCTGGAAGAGATTGAAGCGCTCTGCGACCGGGTTGCAATCCTTGCCTCGGGGCATCTGCTGACCTGCGGCACGGTTGCGCAGATTAAGGCAGCGACCGGACGGGAATCGTTTGAAGATGCATTTGTTGCAGTTGTGGAAAAGGGGGTATCCGCATCATGAAAAAGGCTTGGATTTTTGCCCGTCGGAATGCGCTGGAAACGGTGCGTGACCCGGTGCTCTACATTTTCTGCATCGGATTTCCGGTTGCCATGCTTGCCATGTTCCAGCTGATTAACCACTACACGAAAGGCGCAACCCCAATCTTTCAGCTCGCGTCGCTGGTCCCGGGTGTCATGATGTTCTCCTTCACTTTTGTGATGCTGACGATGAGCCTTCTGGTCTCCCGCGACAAAAGCACGGCGCTCCTGCGGCGGCTTTACGCGGCGCCCATGCGGCCCTACCATTTCGTGCTGGGCTATGCCCTTCCGGCAACCGTCATCGGCATCGTGCAGGCATTCGTCTGCGTGGGTGCCGGCGCGCTGCTTGCTGCCATCACCGGCGCGTCGTACTTCTCCTTCGGCTCAGCGCTTCTGCTGATTCTGACACAGCTGCCGATGCTGCTGTTCTGCGTCTTTCTCGGCATTCTGCTCGGTGCGCTGCTGAATGACAAAAGCGCGCCCGGGCTGACCTCGGTCTTCATCACGGCATCCGGCGTTCTGGGCGGAGTCTGGATACCGCTGGAGAGTATGGGCTCGTTTGAAACCTTCTGCCGCTGTCTCCCCTTCTACCCCAGCGTCATTCTGGGGCGCATCGCAACCGGATTTTCCTACACCGTGTCAGAGGGCTTCTGCTTGGTCATCATCTCCTACGACTTCGACCGCACCGCCCGGCTGGGGCTGATTCCCATCTTCCTATTCCTTGCCGCTGCAATCGTGCTCTCCTTTGTCCTCTTCCGGCATCAGATGAAGCGGGACAACTGACAACCGGCGCCGCAGCTTTTTGCGCCCGAAATTGTAAATTCTCATAAAAAGCCTTGCAAAACGGCACGTTTTGTATTATAATGGAAGTATCTTTTTCCGTGAGGTTTCCGTATGAAAACAAAACTGATCGCCACCCTGGCGCTGACGCTTGGGATATCCATGCTCGCGTCCTGCGGCTCCGTCATCTCGTTTCCCGACCGCGCCACCGATCCCGACGTCTCCCTGTGGGAGGAACCCGAGACCGAAGCGCCCTCCGAACCCCGCGACCTGCTGGGCATCTGGCATACCGACGGTTCCGGCACGGTCTTCCGCTTCGGCGAGAATGGCGTGCTGACGGTCTGGAGCCTGACCACTGGCTATGACTACGAATACAGCACTTTCGCAACCGGCAGTTACACCTATGACGGCGAAACGCTGACCATGACACTCGGAGACGAGCATGTGTCCCACGTCTGCCACGTCAAGGACGGGCAACTGACGTTTGACACCGGTTTGGTTCTCGCCCTGCGCACCGAGGAACCTGCAGAGCATCCCTCCTATGCGTACCCGGATTTCGAAGCGCTTGCGCTGCAGGCAATTCTGCCGGTCTCCGGCAAGCTGACCGGTCAGACCGTCTCTGCCCCCGGCTACCGGCTCAAGGCGCAGATTCAGATGAAGGAAGCGTTTTACAGCGGCAAGACCCCGGAGAAACTGACCGAAGGAACCGCACAGCTTGGCGACCGGGTCGACATCGACTACACGGGCAAACTGGACGGGGTGGCATTTGAAGGCGGCACCGCCGAAGGACAGACGGTCACGGTTGCACCCGACACCGGCTATATTCCCGGTTTCTGCGAAGGCATTGCAGGACACGCGGTTGGCGAGACTTTTGACGTAACGGTCACCTTCCCCGAAGCCTACGGCAATTCGGACCTTGCCGGCAAGGAAGCGGTGTTCACCATGACGCTTAACGCGATATACGATATGACCGTGACTGACGAAGCGGTTGCCTCATTTGAGGACAACAGCTACACGACGGTTGCGGAATGGGAGCAGGCGATCTATCAGGAGTTGCTTGCCGAAAACATTTGGGACCTACTGCCGGAATTTGCGGATTTCAAGGACGAAAGCGACGCCTACCTGTATTTCTATCAGGATATGCTGGATTACTACCACTACTACGCCGCTTACTACGGCATGAATTTTGAGATGTTCCTGGCGCTGTATGCCGGGACGAGCGTCTCTGCAATGGAGGCATCCAGCCGCGAGACCGCCCGGACGTATCTGCTTGCCGCCGCAGTCGTGCGCGCGCTGGAGATCACGCCCGATGCGGAATGGCTTCAGGATTTCACCGAAGGCTATGTTGCATCCTATGTCAGGAGCGGCTACACCGAAGAGGAGGCGCGCGAGCTGATCACCACCGCCGGTGATGCCAGAAACAGATACCGCGCCGCTCTGCTGCTCGACCTCGCCGCCGATTATCTGGTCGAACACAACAGCTTTACGGAGTGAGGGAAGACCTCGGGGCGCCGCCCCGAACCCCGCTTAGAACCTTCTTTCGGATGAA